>JAPUGN010000068.1 GCA_027298165.1 Nitrospinota bacterium | reverse complement strand
TCGGGTTCCGGGACTTTTTTATCGGGGGAAAAGATGAGTCAACACCATACACCTGCCAACAACCGCTCCTTACCTGAACCGGTATTCCTGGTATCGCATTCCTTACAGGAAGCGGTGTGCAAAGAAATTTACGAATACCTGATCTGCAAAAAGCTTGCGCAGTTGAAGGAAGCGATCCTTCATTTCAACAAAGCCATCAAGCAAATTATCCGGTAATTCCGCGGCTCACCCCTGCTCTTCAATCTCCACCAGCTTCTTCACGGAGATGTGGTCGTGGAGAATGAAATAGATCCCTCCCAGAATAATCACGGCGAAATTCAGGCCCCACGCGACAAATCCGAAAGACACGACCGCCACCTCGGCCTCGTTCATGATTTCATGGAGGGCAATCAACACTCCCGCATTGAACGACCCCAGAAACGCCGGGGTAGGCAACACCGTAATCAAAATACAAACCATCACCGTCAGCAGAACCAGGGAGGTCGCCGACTTATCCTGCAGATCGTATGCCCAGTACAGCGGATAATACTGCAGAACGATCAGGGCCCACACGCCGACCGTCGCCACCCCGATAAAAACCAGCGCCTTTAAATCCCGGAACACCAGTAGGCCCTGGCTGAACATTTCAGTCATTTGGATCAATTTGAACTGCCATTTTTCAGGCACCGGCCGGACCAGCCAGCGCACCAGTGCCATGGCTTTTTCCTTATGAAACGTCAGCAGGCAAATGAACCCGATCAACACCAGAACCAGCGCCAGACTGAACAGGCCAAACTGAAACGCGATGTCCCGGATGGAGATGCCCGCCCATGCGATATCGGTATCGAAAATTTCCCCGTGAAACACCAGGATCCACGAGAACAGGATCAACAGCAGAACCAGGTCGAACAGCCGTTCCACCACGATGGTGGCCAGCGAACCGGAAAAGGACAGCTCAAATTTTTTCCCCAGAAGGTAGGCGCGGACCAGTTCTCCGGCGCGCGCCGGCAGGACCCCGGCCATGAAACCGACCATGAGCGGCGAAAACAACTCGAATATTTTCACCTCCTTGACCGGCTTAAGGAGCGCCCGCCAGCGAATCGCCCGTGCCACATACGCCAGGCACATCAACAGGAAGGTGGGAATCAAATACACGTAATGGACGGTTCGGAACGACTCCATCAACTCGGAGACTGACACGTTGCGCATCGTATAGTACACGGCGGCAAAGGCGACGATCAGTCCGATGATGAGTTGTCCGGATTTTTTCAAAGCGAATGCCTGGATAAAATGTTTTTGGCGGATTCGATGTCCTTCTCGATCTGCGCGACCAAATCCTCCGCCGACTCGAACTGGATTTCCCCGCGGATGCGCTCGATGAAGGTGATCTCAATTTCCTCCCCGTAAATAGTTTCCCCAAAATCAAAAATATGCACTTCCACGCTCAACGTGTCGCGGTTGAACGTGGGATTGAATCCGATGTTGACCACCCCCGAGTACACCCGCTTCTCCGAGATCACGTACACCGCATAGACGCCCGTACCCGGAATCTGCATTTTGCTGGTATCAATGTTGGCGGTGGGGAACCCGATGCCGCGCCCGGTTTTGTAACCGTGCACCACCGGCCCCTGAATCGAATAATAGCGTCCGAGAAAATCGTGCGCTCGGACCACCTCGCCTTCCTCGATCAATTCGCGGACGAAGGAACTGCTCACCCGTTGCCCGTTGAATTCCACCGGATCGATCACGTGCACCTTGAAGCGAAACTCATCGCCCATCTTTTTTAAATAGGCGACCGTGCCCTCGCGTCCCCGGCCGAACGCATAATCGTAGCCGACCACAATTTCTTTCACGCCGATCTTGCCAACTAGAATATTCTCGGCAAAATCGCGCGGGTGCTGGTCGGCAAATGTCTGATTGAAATCCGCGCAGATGACCTGATCGATGCCGCACTGCTCGATCAGCTCCATCTTCTTGCGAAAGGTGTTCAGCAAGGGCGGCACCTTGTCCGGCGCGATGATTTTGAGCGGATGCGGTTCGAAGGTGAACACGATGCCGGTTCCGCTGTTTTCGCGGGCTATCTCCGCCACCCGCCGGAATATAATCTGGTGTCCGAGATGCACGCCGTCGAAGTTGCCGATGGTCATCACCGGGTACGGCCCGGGTTCGGGAATATGTTTGGTACCGCGGATAATCTGCATAAAATTGGGGCCTAAAAGAAAAAGCAGGAGCGGAGGGGTCCGGCTCCTGCACCGCAAGTCTTTATTTCATAGTAGCCAAGAAGGATTGGGGTGTCAATTGCCAAGCCCCCGGCCCACCCCCAGTCCTTCCTTGCTGATGATCCGGGAGTCTGATATGATTGTGCCATACAGAACATGAACCCTGACCAGAGTGCCTTATGTTTGATATCGGTTTTTTTGAAATCATGATATTCATGGCCATCGCCGTGGTGGTCATCGGACCCGCCAATCTGCCCAAGCTGGCCCGCGCAGTGGGCCGGGGCTGGGGCGAATTCCAGAAAACCTTCAACGACCTGAAACAGGAAGTACTCGAAGAAACCGAAGGCGTGAAGCAGTCCGTCGGCATCGACCAACTCGAACAGGAGGTCTCCGCCGCCACCAAGGTGGACATTGACGTCAACCTGGACCTGAATACCGAACCGGACATCAAGCCCGACGAGAACTGAAGACCGCCTCCGGCATCCGGACCCCCTTCGGCCTCATGACCCCATTCCCCAAACCCCGATCCGGTATCCTTTTCCGCCTAAAACTTCCATGCTGAGCACACCCGCCCTGCATCCTTTTTTTTCGCATTTTCCCCCGGCGCTATTTTTAGCGGGGTTGGGGATGCTGGCGATGGCGCGCTTCCGGTCCGATCCGCGCTGGATCCTGGCAGCCTGCCTGAACTTCAGTGGTGGATTGCTGATGTCGGTGCTGGCGGTGCTGACCGGCATGTTTGCCGCCGATATCGCGCTATGGCCGATCGTCGAGGTGGAGGGGCACCAGGGCTACTCCTTCGCAACGGTTATTTTTTATGCGGCCTGCACTGTTTTCATCTACACCCAGCCCTTCAAACCGGCGGCCCTGTTCTTTTACGGGCTCAATGTCCTGGCCATCGGCGCCACGGCCTGGTCCGGGTACCAGCTGGTGTTTCATTGAACCGGCGTCGGCAGGCCGAACCGGTGCACCAATTCCCCGCCGCAATAGCCCGTCGCCAGAACCGTACACAACCCGACTCCCAGCAACAGAAAGTATAAAATATGAAATCCTTTTCGTTCACGGAAACGAAATGCGATCAGCGCCAGAGCAAACACGGCAACGGTCGAGCAGGCGAACAAAATATGGTAGAGCAGGAATTGCCGAAGGCGGGTTTTGACTTCCGGACTGAGGCGTGGATCGGTTTCTGAAAAAACATCCGCGATGCCGATCACTCCCAGAAACCCGACGACCACCGCGACCCCGGCAAACGCAAGACCCAGCCGGAGGTTGAACCCGCCGGCGGTACGCGCCGATTCCTCATTCTGAAAGAGGCCGTAGTATTCGAACACCACACCCATGATCAGAAGCGCTACCGCAAAGGGAACCAGCATGGGATGAACGTTGGCGAAGAACATGGCTCAATCTGCAGAAGGTTGGGATGCGCGGGCCGTGCGCCGGGACAGTTCTGCCAGCAATATCCCGGAAACCACCGACACGTTCAAAGATTCCATAGCGCCGGAGCCGGGGATACGTACCAGCGCGGCGCAGCGTTTTTTAACTGGAGCCGAAAGGCCCTCCTGCTCGTTGCCAAGCACCATGACGCAGGGCAAGCGGAGTTTCGCCTCGAACAGTTCCTTTTTGGAAGAAGGATCGGCGCCGACAATCATCACCCCTTGCGCTTTCAAATCCCGCAAGGCGGAGGGCAGGCTCTTGCATTCCAGCATTGGCACCATTTCCAGCGCCCCTTCCGCCATCCGCACCGCAGAGGGATTCACCGCCGTTTGGGCTTCTCCCAAACCGATCAGTAAACCCTGTGCTCCGAAATACGCGCACGATCTTAGAATCGCACCGACATTGTGTGAGTTTTCCACCCGGTCAAGCGCCAGGGCAAACTGGTTTTTTTTGAGACCAGCCTCGATCCATTCGTGTACCGACGGCTGTTTCAAAGGGCGCACCACCATCACGCACCCTTCATGATGCACACTGGACGCCACCTTGTTCAACGATTCCTGATCCAGTTTGCGGTAGGGCAGTTTGTGGCGGCTGCACCAGGCCTTGACCGCATTCAGTTGGTGCGACCGGCTTTGATTGAATAAGACGCGCAGAATATCCTGCGGTCGGGTTTCGAAAATCCGTTGGCAGGCATTCCAACCGTAGAGGGTAAATTCATTTTGCTTGCGGTAATTCCGGGAAGACCCGGCGCGGGAGGGTGGGTTTTTGCCGGTTTTTTGTGAGGGCGCATTAGGCAACTGATTCGCTCTTTCCCAATAAGACGATCCCTGAAACACAGGGCCGGTTCGATCCGGAGGTTACCGGATGAAACTGCTCAACCGGTTGTTCACCTCGTCCAACCGGGTGATGACCAGATCGATAATCTGATCCTTGATCTTGATGATCAGCTCGGGAGGCAGAACATCCATCAGTTGATTATCCACTTTGAATACCGAAACCTCATCGTCCGCTTCGATGGAACTGGTGCGCGGCCGCTTGGCTTTCATGGTGATTTCCCCGAATATGGAACCGGCCACCAGTTGCGCCAGCGACACTTCAGCGGGTTTACTTCGCAAGACACTGACCTGGCCTTCCAGTAAAACGAAAAAACCGTAATCCACTTCATCTTCCTTCAGGATTTTTTCCTGAGGCTTAAACTGCATCCAATGTTTTTTGTGCGCCAGCAGACCTTCTCGTTCAGCGCTATCCATTTCCTTGAAAAAAGGTACGCTATCCATCAGCTTGAGGAGATTGTCTTTATTCATATACGATTTTCAAAGGGTTAGAATCAGTTGATATACTTATTGTAAAGACAAAACCGCCAAAAAACCACAACCCAATGGAAATAATTTCCCCTTTAACTCTGGGTCCTCAGCCGTGTCCCCCCATCATAAAAACTTCCGACTCGTCAAACCGGGGGATGGGCAGGGTGTCCACTCCCGAAAAATAATCCTCCGCCCGCTCCATTACCTCTTTTGTAGTGGGAGTCTGGAACATGGTCCCGCGAAACGCCGCCGCTCCCGGATACCCATAAGCCAGCCAAACCGCCAACTTTCTGAGATACAGCAGAGTACGCCGGGTATCATAAACCGGCCCCAGCAATTCATGAAACCGGCGGATCAGGGCCATCCGGGTCGGGTCCAGCTCCTCGCCCAGCGTGCCGGTGCACTGTTTAAAAATCCAGGGATTGCGCAGAGCGCCGCGGCCGATCATGACGGCATCGACGCCGGTATCCTGAAGCAGGGTCCGCGCCCGCTCGGCATCACGAATATCGCCGTTGCCGATGACCGGCAGGGTGGTGCGTTGTTTGACCTGGGCGATCAAATCCCAATTCGCCCGGCCGTCGTACCCCTGCATGCGGGTGCGCCCATGGATGGCGACCCACTCGCACCCGGAATTTTGAGCGGCGGCGACACATTCGTGGATGGTCAGCTCTTCCGCACTCCAGCCGGTGCGCATCTTGACCGTCAGCGGCAGGTCGATGTTTTTGCGAATCCGCGTCAGAAAATGTTCCAGATGAACCGGATCGCGCATCAACGCCGATCCGCAACCTTTCTGCACTACTTTCTTCACCGGGCAACCGAGGTTGATGTCGAGAAAATCCGCGCCTTGTTCCTGCACCAGATGCGCGATCTTGATATAGTCATCGGCGTCTTCGCCGAACAGTTGCAATCCTACCAGTGTACCGGGGTTTTTATGAATCGCGATCATTCGCCGGGTCTTTTCCGAATTGAACACCAATCCCTTCGCTGACACCAGCTCGGACACCAGAACGCCCGCGCCCATTTCATCCATCAACTGCCGGTAACAGACGTCGGTGATGCCGGACATCGGCGCCATCCAGAACGCGTTGCGGGCACGATCGATCAGCCGCCCGCTTTCCGCAGGAGTGCTCGAGGGGCATCGTTTCTCTTTTTCAATGACAACGTGGCGATTCATTTCATTCCTTTTAAAACTTATCCATTGCTTCCCAATACGGCTGAAAATGCGAAGGCCAGGGAGCCGTGAGATCAACGGCGCCATTGATGCTGTTGAAACGCAACCGATAGGCGTGCAGCCCGTAACGGTGCCCGTCTTCTGTTTTCCGACCGTACACCGGATCGTTGACGACCGGCAGACCCCGGTGCGCCAGGTGCACGCGAATCTGATTGGTTCGGCCGGAACGGGGCACAGCTCTGAGTAAGGTCCGGCGGCTCAGCGTGCTCAGGCATTCGAAATGCGTGACCGCCGGTCGGGGGTTCCGGGTTTGGGTACCCACCGCCCGCGCCGCGCCCGGCACTTTACCGATCGGGGCATCCACCACAAAACTTTTTTCGGAGGGAACGCCCTCGACCAGCGCCAGGTATTCCTTGTCGACTTGGTGATCTTGGAATTCGCACATCAAATGACTCGCGGCCTGGCGCGATTTAGCGAACACAATCAACCCGGTGGTCAGCGCATCCAGCCGTTGTACCGGCCGGGGCAACTCATTCGGATAGGCTTCCTTCAACAATTCAGTCATACTGTTTTTGAAATAACGCCCGCTGGGATGCACCGGCAAAGGTGCGCCCTTGTTGAACACGCGGATGGCGTCGTCTTCGTACACCACGTCCAGCGTGCAGTCGGCCACCGGTTCTTCCCGGATGCCCATGCGCGTCACAATAAAATCGTGTTCCCTGAGAAGGGTGCCGGGATCCGCCCGTTCGCCGTTCACGGTGATGCGCCCGTCCTCAATGCGGTCCTGCCATTCCTCCCGGCTCAGATAGGGAAACCTGTCCGCGAAATAGTCCAACGCAGTATAGTTGAAGTATTTTCCGGGCAGATGGGATTCAAAAATCCGTTCGGCGGGAGGGGGACAATACAATTTTACCATGGGGGACCTCAGTGAGGCGGGTCAGTTATTTCTGGGATCGACTGGGGCCTGCAACAGATATTCATATTTCGGACCCAGCGACCGGACCACCTCCGGCCAGATTTTCTGTTCCGAGGCGTTGAACACAAACGGGTCTGTCGCGTCGCAGGTCAACCAGCTGCGCTGGCTCATTTCCCCGTCCAACTGGCTGGACCCCCAGCCGGAATAACCCATATAAAACCGGAGGTTTTCATTCGGGTTTTCCAATTCCGGAATGATGTCCTCCAACGCTTCCCAACTCATTCCCATATGAACGCCGGGGCACACCTCTTCCATTTCCGGCAGGGGTTCGGGAGAGCGCACCAGATAAAACACCTGGGAGGGAGCCACCGGGCCGCCGATGAACACATCGCATTCGTACCCCGCCAGCAACTCCGAGGAAGCAAACACTACAGAGGATTTCAGTCCGGAATTCCGGTTGATGACCAGTCCGAACGACCCTTCGTCATTGTGATTGCACAGCAGGACCACGGTCCGCGAAAAATTGGGATCCGGCAATACAGGGTTGGCGATTAAAAAAGATCCTTTACCGTACGAACCGTTTTCCATGGCAATAGAGGAACCGGGCGATGGGCCTCGGCCACTATAGATTCAATGATTGAAGTTTCTTGAAATTGGGATTGAGCCGGGCACCGGCCTTGCCCTCCCGAGTGCCGAAATTATTGTCCAGGTACAGGGCGACGAGATTAGGAAACCGCGTCGAATTGGATAACGCAATAAAACCTTCGTCGCCAATTTCATTCTGGGCCAAGTCCATATCCTCAATTTTTTCAAGCTCGTTTTCCTCGGCCAGAACCCGGGCGCCATCATCCTTGAGATAATTGCGGTACAGGTTGAGGGTTTTCAATTTCTTTAATATTTTGGATTTGATGATTTCGCGAATCCCTTCGGGTCCCAGATCGTTGCCGCCCAGCTCCAGCCAGTTGAGCTTGGCAAACACTTCCGATTCGGCAATATAATGGGCTCCGGCGTCGCCGATCTTGTTGCCCCCCAGGTTCAGGCGCTTGATATTGGCTATCCGGGGATCCTCCCCGATGACTTGGAGGCCGTTGATCCCGACGCAACATCCCTTGAGATCCAGCTCGCGCTGGTTTTTGGACAGCCGGTCGTCCACCACCTTGGTCATGGCATCGACCAGTTTCTGCCCGCTATAGTTACAGGGCTCGTCCATATCATAAATCTTATATCCGCTTAATGAAGGCATAACACCTCAATTTTCAAGGTTCAGTTAAGATTTTCCGACCCTGATTTTAACCCAAAAAAGTCCGGACCTTGAGCAAAATCGGGGAATTAGGGTTAAATCGCACGTTTTCAATCGGGTGCGAACAGGCTATTATAATGTTGACAGAAAATCAATATAATTTAGAATCTCCTGTTTCACCTTGTTCACTCTTGGAGAAATTATGCAGCTGGATTTTGACAAAATGGGGGGTCTCGTCCCCGCGATCATTCAGGACCATGAAACCGGCAAGGTTCTGATGCTGGCCTACATGAACCAGATCGCCTGGGAGAAAACCCTGGAAACGGGCAAGGCTTGGTTTTACAGCCGGTCACGCGACAAACAATGGATGAAAGGCGAGGAAAGCGGTAACGTGCAGGTCGTCAAGGAAGTGTTCGTCGACTGCGACGATGATACGGTTCTCCTCAAGGTCGAGCAGGTCGGCAAGGCCGCCTGCCACAAAGGCTACACCAGTTGTTTCTTCCGCAAGCTTAATGGCGAAGTCACCACGGTCGAAGAAAAAGTGTTCGATCCGGATAAAGTCTATAAAAAGTAACGTCAACCTTAAAAAAGGCAGGTAAGAAGTAATGAGCGGTAATGTTTTGAAGTTGGGAATTCCAAAAGGCAGTCTGGAAGAAGCTACGGTTAGCCTGTTCGCCAAGGCGGGGTATCAAATCAAAATCGGCAGTCGGTCGTATTTCCCGAGCATCGACGACGACGAAATCGAATGCATGCTGATCCGCGCGCAGGAGATCGCCCGCTACGTGGCCGACGGCGTGCTGGACGCCGGGCTCACGGGCAAGGACTGGATACAGGAAAACCGGGTGGAAGTGGAAGAGATCGCCGACTTGGTGTATTCCAAAACCTCAGCACGGCCAGTGCGCTGGGTGCTGGCGGTTCCCAACGATTCGCCGATCAAATCGGTCAAGGACTTGCAGGGCAAACGCATCGCCACCGAAGCGGTGAACATGACTGTCGATTACCTCAAGAAACACGGGGTGACCGCCTCGGTTGAATTTTCCTGGGGAGCCACCGAGGTTAAACCGCCGAAACTGGCCGACGCCATTGTCGAGATCACCGAAACCGGAAGCTCGCTCAGGGCCAACAACCTGCGCATCGTGGAAACCCTGATGGAATCCAACACCAAGTTCATCATGAACAAGGATGCTTTCAAGGACAAATGGAAGAAAAACAAAGTCGACCGCCTGGTTCTCATGCTCAAAGGCGCCATGGCCGCCAATCAAAAGGTGGGTATGCTGATGAACGTTCCCAAAAAATCCCTGGACGCGGTCCTGAAAATTCTGCCGCCGGAGCTCAAACCCACCCTCGCCAATCTGACCGATGAAAACTGGGTGGACCTGACTGTCATTCTCGAGGAAAAACTGGTGCGGGAAATCGTGCCGGATTTGAAAAGCGCCGGTGCAGAAGACATCGTCGAGTTTCCCCTTAATAAAATCATCCATTAAACCCAGGGAGTCCCTTGGCCAGCGAAGAAGACAACCCATCACCCGACAAGGACGCCCCGGCTCCGGAAAACGCTCCGGCTCCTGAAGAAGCCGCTCCTGTTTCCAGCGAAGCCACGGAAGCGCCTCTTTCTTCAGAGACCCTGCCGCCTGCGTTTTCTACTCCCCGCAAAAGTGAAAAGGAAAAGAAATCTTTCGGCATGGGAGGCATGCTGTTACTGCTGGCGGTGTTGTTCATCGGAGGCGCGGGGGCCGGCGGCTTTTATTTATATCAGGAGCAAATCAAATTTCAAAACGAAACACTCGCCCGCGTTTCCCAACTGGAAACCCAGTTGAGCGAGCTGGATACCGAGGCGGATCAAACCCGCCAGAATAAACTGTCGCTCAATACCCTGAATCAGGAATTACAGCAACACAAAACAGATATGGACGTCACCCTGAAGGCCCACCAGAGTTCCCTGACCACGCTCGATGAAGATGTGTTGAGATTGACAGAGAAGATAGCTGCCGAAGCCAGCCAGACGCTGCCGGCCCCGGTGGTCGAGGGAATCGACGGGACGCCCGGTTTGCCGATCTCTCCGCCCACCCCGGAGACCCGGGATAATGACCGTCCCGAATCCGAGCTTCAGGAAGATTTGCCCGAGCAATCGACGTCGCAAGACGATTCCAAGCCGTTCCTTGACTGGATGGAAAATTTCTTCGGCGCCATCTGGGACTGGTTCGCCGGCCTTTTCAACTGAATCCCGCCAACTCCCATCCTATTGAACGAATCGGATAGTTCCCTTGTGCTCGAGAATCCCTTTGTCAAAACAGACGTCGCGAAAATGCTGGAGGCCGACGAGCTCCTCCTGACCTAAGTCGTAAATGATTTTTGTCGACAGGTAGTCGAGGCAGGTTTTAAAAGTGATTCCGGATTTTTCCGATTCAGTCCGCGCGATATTCTCCAGGCGTGAGAGCCCTTCCTCCCTGGCTTCCTGAACCGTCACTAAAAATTCCTGATCCAATTCGATTTCCTGCCGCACCGCCACAACGGCATGCACCAAGGTTTTACCGGTTTGCTCGAACCACAATTCGCTCAGATCGTAAATCTCCAGATTGGGATAGGTGGAGCGCACACCAAACGCAAGATCGCCGATGATGAGGGCGGCGTCGTGTTTCTCCAACATGGCTTGCAGGTTCGGGTCGGTGCTTTCCAGAAACACGTTCCAGGGCAATACCTCCCCGAACAATATTTGGAGTAACGCCGCAGAAGTCCGGGATCGGGTATCCAGCGCGATCGACTGCACTTCCGCCAGCGGCTTGCGGGAGACCAATAGCACCGTGCCCACCGGCCCGCGGGAGGCCACCGAGATGCCAGGAACCAGTCGGTACTGCTCGGAGTCCTTCAGGTATTCAATGGAGGGAATCATCGCCAGGTCCAACTTTCCGGCTTGCAACCGCTCCGCCAGTTCTGCGGGAGAACCGGTGACCATGGTGACTCCCAGTTGCGATTCCTTCTCCCTGAATGGGATCAACAGGGGTTGGGCATTAAGGAAATCATGAAACCCGAATTTTAATTTTTTGGCAGCCATATCGAAGTTCGGGAAAAATAAAAAAACCGGGATGGGAAAACCCCATCCCGGTCAAACTATTTACGAGTCTTATATAAAAAGCGGGGCCAGAACCAGGGATACGATGGACATCAGTTTGATGAGGATGTTCATCGCCGGACCCGAGGTATCCTTGAGCGGATCACCCACCGTGTCGCCCACGATGGTGGCTTTATGCGCCTCAGAGCCTTTACCGCCGAGGTTGCCTCTCTCGACATATTTCTTGGCGTTGTCCCAGGCACCGCCGCCGTTGGACATGAACAGGGCCAACAGAACGCCGGACAGGGTCGCGCCGACCAGCATGCCGCCCAGGGCTTCCTTGCCCAGCAGAAAACCTATGAGGACGGGCATGAGAAACGCGATCACCCCGGGGGCTATCATTTCCCGCAATGCCACCCCGGTGCAGATGTCGATACAACGGGCGGTGTCGGGCTTGCCGGTGCCTTCCAGCAGACCGGGGATTTCCCTAAACTGGCGGCGGATTTCCTCGATCATGACGAAGGCGCCTTTGCCCACTGAGGTCATGGTGAGCGACGCGACCAGGTACGGCACCATGCCTCCAATCAGAACCCCGATGATGACCGTGCTGTCGGTGATGTCGATGGATTGGATCCCCACCGCCTGAGTGTAAGCCGCAAACAGGGCCAAGGCGGTCAGCGCCGCGGAACCAATGGCGAAGCCTTTGCCGATGGCGGCGGTGGTGTTGCCCAATGCGTCGAGGCCGTCGGTGATCTTACGGGTTTCTTCGCCGAGGCCGGCCATTTCGGAAATACCGCCGGCGTTGTCGGCAATCGGTCCATACGCGTCGACGGACATGGTGATGCCGACAGTAGCGAGCATGCCCACCGCAGAGAGGGCCACACCATAGAGGCCCGCGTAATAGCTGCCGACGAAAATCGCCATACAGATGATCAAAATCGGCACGACAACACTTTCCATGGCCACTGCCAATCCGGTAATCATAACCGTCGCAACACCGGTTTGGCTGGACTCGGCGATTTTGATGACAGGTTTACCGGCCGTATAGTATTCAGTAATGAGGCCAATGCCGATCCCTGCCAGACATCCGAATGCCAGCGCAACAAATACACCCAGCGGCAGGCCCATTACCGTAATGGCGACGAAGCCGGCCATCAACAGAACTATGGCGCTGATGAATGTGGAATAGCGCAGCACGTCGGCCGGGTCCATCTTGGACATGAGGCGAATGGAACGAATGCCGATGATGGAGGCAACGAGGCCCGCCATGGCGATGATGATCGGAAGCGCCATATACTCCATTTTCTGGGCACCCATGGTGGTGGCGATGGCGATAGTGGCGATCATGGAACCGACGTAGGACTCGAAAATATCCGCGCCCAGCCCGGCGGTGTCGCCCACGCAGTCGCCCACGTTATCGGCGATGACGCCGGGGTTGCGGGGATCGTCTTCGGGAATTCCGGCTTCGACTTTACCGACGAGGTCGGATCCGACATCTGCGATTTTGGTATAGATACCGCCGCCGACGCGGGCGAACAGGGCGATGGAACTGGCGCCCATGGCAAATCCGCTGATGACACTGGCGTTTTCCCCTCGTCCGAACAGCAGGAACAACCCGCCGACTCCCATCAGACCGAGGCTGGCGACACACAAGCCCATCACAGATCCGCCGTTGAACGCGACATCAAGCGCTTTGGCCTGACCGGTTTCGTTAGCGGCTTGTGCGGTGCGCACGTTGGCAGTGGTGGCGGCGTTCATGCCGAAAAATCCTGCGGACATGGAACACACGGCACCGAGGATGTAGGCTATCCCGGTCCACAGCCCGGCCCATAGTCCACTCTGGGAACCGATAAAGATTGTCAGGAGGAGAAACACGCCGCCCACGAAATACGCCAGGATGCGGTATTCGCGAGAGAGAAATACCATGGCTCCTTCGTGGATGGATTCGGCGATTTCCACCATTTTTTCATTGCCTTCGGGCTGGTCATCGACATACTCATATACTTTCCACGCGATGGCCAGTCCGAACAAGCCGAAGATCGGGCTCAGGTAGGCGAAATTCTGCGCCGCCTGAAACATTGCAAATACCACATACAAACCCACGGCAAGAGCAATGAAAAAAAGTTCCCCCTTATATTCCTTAATCATTCTGGTTGTGCCTCCGTTTGATTAGATTGTTTTTTGAATTCTTTCAGAGTGTCCTCGATCCAGCGAACCGCGTCTTCCAAAAGTTCGTTCAGTTGAGGAATCTCCTCATCGACGAAAGGGGACAACACGTAGTCGACGACATCGCCGCTCTCTTCCGGACGACCCACTCCGATACGGAACCGGGCGAATTCGCCTGTTCCCAGTTTTTCAATAATGGAACCGACCCCGCCGTGACCGGCGTTGCCGCCCTTGAATTTTCGCTTGATCTTGCCCAGGGGTAAATCGATCTCGTCATGTACGACAATCATCCGCTCCGGGGGAATGTCCAAAGCCTGCAGAAGGGCCTTGGCGGCCACTCCGCTCTCATTCATATACGTCATGGCCTTGGAGACAACAACCGGGCACCCCTCGACCTCGCCCCGGCCGCATAGTGCCCGGTGTTGATGCTGATTCAGTTGGATTCCATGTTTTTCGGACAGGGTATCGATGACCAAAAATCCCGCGTTATGCCGCGTCAATTCGTAGCGGGGACCGGGGTTTCCCAACCCGAGAATCAGATACACAATCGTTATTTCTTTTCAGCTTCGGCTTCAGCCGGCTTAGCCTGGTCTTCAGCTTTTTCACCCTCTGGAGCTTCCACCCCTTCTTCGGCGCCTTCAACCAATTCTTCTTCTGCCGGAGCCTCTTCTTTAATCTTCACTTCATGGACGGACACGACGGACTCGGACGGGTTGTCCAGAACCTCGAGGTTATCCGGCACCGTCAGATCGGAAACGTGAATCACCTGGTCCAGCTCCACCTGAGTCATATCCACTTTGATGGATTCCGGAATTTGGCCAGGCAGACATTTGACCGCCAGCGTGTGCAGATTGAGTTCGACCAGACCGCCCTGTTTTTCTCCGGGGGAATGACCTTCCAGAATAATGGGAACATCGACTTTGATTGCCTGCTGCATATCCACTTCCAAGAAATCGGCGTGATCCCAACCATCCCGAATCGGGTGCTGTTGATGGTCCTTTAGCACCACGACCCGTTTTTTTTCGGAGTCCCCTTCGATCACCAGTTCGATCAGGCTGTTGATGCCGGCCTGCTCGATCAGTTTTTTGAGTTCCTTGGGGTTCACCGTAAAGCTGACGTTGGCCTTGCCTCCATACACAACGGCCGGCAACAGGCCTTCTCCCCGCAATCTGCGGTTGGCGCCTTTGCCCCGTCCTTCTCTGATTTTTCCATTTAATGCGACTACCATTTTATAAATCTCCGTCTGCATCGAATAACGAACTCACCGACGACTCTGTGTGAATTCTTATGATCGCCTCTCCAAACAAGGGAGCGACCGATAAAATTTTAATTTTGTCGATATCCGCCAACTCCTTCGACAAAGGAATGGTGTTGGTGGATATCACCGACTTGATCGGCGAATTTTGTATCCGCTCCCCGGCCGGTCCGGACAGGACGGGATGGGTACACAACCCGTGCACTTCGGCGGCCCCCGCGCCGAGCAATGCGTTGGTGGCTTCGATCAGGGTGCCTGCGGTATCGATCATGTCGTCCACAATGATGGCAACCTTGCCTTTGACATCGCCGATGATGTTCATGGCCTTGGCCACATTCGGCCCTTCCCGCCGTTTATCGATGATGGCGAGAGACGTCCCCATCCGCTTGGCATACGCCCGCGCACGCTCCACACCGCCTGCGTCGGGAGAAATGACCACGGGATCCTTGTAATTGAGCTTCTTAATGTAGCCGATCAACACGTTAATGGCAAACAAATGATCCACCGGAATGTTAAAAAATCCCTGTATCTGCCCGGCGTGCAGGTCCAGGGTCAACACCCGGTCGGTGCCCGCGGTGTGCAGGAGATCGGCCACCAGTTTCGCGGTGATCGGCACCCGGGGCTCGCATTTGCGGTCCTGCCGGGCATATCCATAATAGGGAATGACGGCGGTGATGCGCTTGGCCGAGGCGCGTTTCAGGGCATCGATCATGATGAGCAGTTCCATCAAGTGGGTGTTACCGGGGGTACAGGTGGATTGGATGACAAAGACGTCTCCCCCACGCACGTTTTCCTCAATACGGACAAAAATTTCCTCATCAGAAAAGGCTTTGATGACTCGATTGCCTATATTGATGTCCATGTAATCGCAGATTTCCTGCGTTAGACTCTGATTGGATCTTCCGGAAAATACCAGAACTCTACCGTTATCATCACCCATTGCTCTGTGTTCTCCGTTTAATAATAAATAATTGGCTGGGGCGGGAGGACTCGAACCTCCGAATGCAGGAATCAAAATCCTGTGTCTTAGCCACTTGACGACGCCCCAATGCTTAAATGTCCCTTTTTATAGCGAATTTTATGCCAGACTCGATCATCTGAAGCCCCTCCAACGCGCGCCAGCTACACATAATAAAACGGTTGTTAGCTAAAAGCGATGGTAAACGTTCTTAACCAATAGATGAGCGCATTAAACTATTGGGCAGGCTTGTTGGAATCAGGATTTCATCAAAATCCGGCAGCCTTTACCTTACGGCGGCCCGGATTTCAGGGAACATTGAGGAGGTCTGCCGGCATGAATTCAGAAAAACTGGTCACCGTCTCGGTCAGAAACGTCTCCCAGCCCTCCTCCTCACGACATCGGGCATAAGCCTGTTCAGCCCCTTTTGAATCTTCGAAAATACCAAAAACCGCCGAACCACTTCCCGCTAGCAACGCTCCGTCTGCATGCAGAGAATGAAACTTGTGCTTGATGCTCTTAATAACCGGAAGTCTTTTTATTACAATAGGTTCTAGATCATTGTGTAAATGGGCACCCAAACTGGCAATGTTCGATTGAGAGAAAAATTCGCGCAAAATATTAATATTTTTTGGGTTTTTTGTCAAATCCAAATTGAGCGCTCCATAAACCTCGGCGGTCGCCACCGACACTTTCGGAAAAACCAGAATGACCCAAAATTTATCAGGAGATGGCAGGGGGGTCAGCCGTTCCCCGCGGCCCTCCCCGAGAGCCGATGGCGCGCACAGGAAAAACGGCACATCTGAGCCTAATTGAGCGGCAAGTTTCATCAGCGCGGGAGTCTCCAATCCCAGATCCCACAGCCGGTTGAGCCCCCTCAGCACGCCGGCAGCATTACCACTACCGCCGCCCAGTCCGGCCCCCATGGGTATCCGCTTCCCCAGCACCATGCGGCATCCCAATCCGGCCTTCTCCGGAAAGGCGTCTTTCAACAATTGAGCGGCCCGGACCATTATGTTGCTGTCATCCGCGGGCACCTCCGGGTGGTCGCACACCAGCTCTATACGGTCGTCGATCGATTCCAGTTCCACCGTATCGTACAGGCTGACCATCTGGAACAGGGTTTCCAGATCGTGATACCCGTCAGAACGTTTGCCGAGAATGAACAGTCCCAGGTTGATTTTGGCGGGTGTTTTGAAGGCAAGTTTCATCGGTCGGGCGGGTTCAATCGCGGGTGGGCAGGTTCAATTGAAAAGCGTCTTCAGGTAACCCCTGATTAATAAGAGGATTTTTGAATTTTATGACCACCTCGCCTCTTAATGGACGTTGCACGGTGATGACATGGGGAAACGGCGGCTGACCGGGTGTTTCCTGATAGTCTTCCCACAGAACCACATACAGGAGTTGCCGGTCTTTCCATTTGACGAGCCGGACCGGCAAAAGAGTTTTGGGATCCACGCCGATGTTCAGTTGTTCGTTGCGCCGGGGATCGACGGTGGATACATCATAGGTGCCGGTTTTGGAATTCCAGCGGACGTCCTGCAGAGTCAACTCCGCCAGCCGGGGAATCTTGCCGGAAAGTACGCTGACGTATTCGCGGAAATCAAACACGGTTCCAAACGTCCGGGTCATGATGTCCCACACTTCCGCGCCACGGTACAGGCGGTTGCTGTCGGTATCGTACAACAGGATACGATCGCCTTCGGAAATCAATACGGCAAGGGTTTGGTTAAATACACTCAGAGTGTCGAGCCGCAACGCCGTGTCGCCCTCCATCAGCAACACCTGCTTGAGAGAATGATTACCCTTTTTGGTTTTGATGGCGGTTTTTACCAGTGACCGGACATTGCGAATCGCGTCCTGCCGAGCCGTCAGGCTTTGGGAAATCTCGTCGAGCGTAACCGCCTGGGTAGGCGGCGGGATCGGTTTGGGCGGCGGGAGCGTTTCGCATGCCGCCAAGATTCCCGTCAGCAAACACAGGAGTAGCGGAAATTTCAGGGTACGCTTCATGGCTATGAATGAGTGGGAGGGGAATCAAAAACTTTGCAATATTAATTGGTCCGCATTACGGATCTTCTCCCGGAGTTTGTCGGGATTGGGAACTTCTCCGGTCGGGTCTTCCAGTCTCTTTATCGTCAACGCCAAGCTGGTCTTCCAGGCTTTACGCGCTTCGGTCATGTTTTCCATGGAAAAATGCACATCCCCCAAGTGATCGTAGAGTACCGGATCGGGCTGGGCGTACACCATGGCTTTTTTGATATGTGCCAGCGCCTGCACGAATTCGCCTTTTTTGTGATAGATCCATCCCAGGCTGTCCAAGAAATAACCGTTGCGTGGCTGAATGATGAGGGCCTGCTCCAGATGCCCCAACGCCTTGTCGAGCTCCACGCCCTGGGTGGCATAAATATAGCCGATGAAATTGTGCGCGTTGGAATGATGCGGATTGATCTCCAGGGTCTGCTTCATGCTGACGATGGCCTGGTCATAGCGCCCCAACCGTTCGAGCAGTGCACCCTGCTCGAAGTAATAAGTGTCTTTCTTGTTGTTGAGACCGATCGCTTTGTTGATATTGCGATGAGCGTTCTCGTATTCGTTGAGCGACATGTGGGCCAGGGCCAGCGCGTGATATAAGCGGTCGTTCTCCGGCTCCATGGCCACGGCGCGTTGCAGAAGCTCGATGGATTTCTTCATCTCCTTGTTGAGGCCGTACAGCCGCGCCAGGTTCAACAGGATTTCAACCGAATCCTCGCCGACGCCGGCTTCCCGGTAGGCTTCCACTTCGGTGATGGCTTTATCCATGCGGCCCAACAGTTCATAAATCTTGGCAATCACCAGACGCAGTTCCTTGTTTTCTTCATTGGCCAGAGCGAGACGGAACTCGTCCACCGCTTCCATATACACGGCCTGTTCATAAAAAATGATTCCGATCTGGGTATGGATGTTGGCTTCATCGGGCTCGAAAGGAGGCACTTCCGCCATTTCGACATTGTCGACCGACTCGGCGGCCGTAAAGTCATGGATATGTTTTATATGCTCGCTGATTTTTTTATCGCCGGGTTTCAGTTTCAAAATGATTTTGTACTGCTCCATCGCTTCCGGATACTTCTTCTGCAGTTCCAATACGCGGGCCAGGTTTTCCCGGGCTTCGATGAAACTGGGGCGCAGGTTCAGCGATTTTTTGAATTTTTCCTCGGCGCTTTCCATCTCGCCAGTGCGCGCCAGGGCGAACCCCAGATAATGATACCCCAGCGGATTGGCCGGGTCTGCCTCGGTGACCTTGCGGAACAGCTCACGGGCATTTTCATATTGCTTCATCGACCTCATCGTGTAACCGGCCAGCAGATAGGCACGGGCGTTGTCCGGATCCACCTCCATGACTTTGTTATAATGATCCAACGCTTCCCGATACTTGGCCTGACTGGCTAAAATATCGCCCATGATCATGTGGATCCGCACATTGTTCGGAAATCGTTCGATGGCCTCTTGCCCGGCTTCCAGCCCCAGCTTGAACTGGCCGGTGCGCAAGTACAGGCTGATCAGATGGGTGTGCAGGTCTTCACGGGTCGGATCGAATAAAACCACCAGGGAATACTGCCGGGCGGCCTCGTCGAAATCCCCGCTCCGCTCAAATTTGTTCGCTTTCAAATAATGAAAATACGCGCGCGGGTCCCGATAATTGCGGTCGGGATATTTTTCCTTAAGCTGTTGGATCTGCCGAACAGCGTACGAGGATTTTGCCGTGACCAGCAGGGCTTTCCTGGCCGTATTGGAGCGGGCGGCGGTTTGCTGGGTCGCGCAATTGGCCAGCAACCCCATACAAACCAGTGCCAGGGTGACGAAACGCAGTTTCGCGTTCAGGCGGGAAAGACGCTCTCGCAATTCGGGATCGGATATCGGTTTCACATGTTCCTCTCGGGCAACGGCATGCTTGTCCAAAGTTTGATTGGGCTGACGGCCCGGGGACGCCGGGACGATTACGGGTTTGTCGGGTTTACCGGGAAGGGTTTCCACCTGTTTAAGTATTATCCCTGTAAAGCCTTTGGAATCAAATATTTTATTCAATTTCCACAGGATTTTCCCCTCGTAGGTAGCCACCACGGGAACCCATTCCGCACCCATAACCTCCACAAAAAGAGTGCCTTGCGCGACTTTAACCACCCGTGACCGGTCTCCGATTTCCTTGCCGGCCGCCAGAGTCCAGTGCAGGTTGATCCGGTTCAAATCCGAATCGGGTGTTTCGGGCAGTGATTGGACCGCTTGGGCCAATACGTCGTCAATTGAACTCCAGCCGAAGGTTTTTTTCCGTTCCACCAGGGTCACCCCGCTTTGATCGCATAACGTGTTAATAATTCTATTTTAGAAAGAATCCGGGGCTTTGCCTAGCCTTAATTTCGCCGCCGGGGCTTGGGTATGGGTTAATCGATTGTTTTTGAATTTATAACTCCAATTATGCGGACACCGATATTACAATGGAGGAGATTGATTGATATAAAAATCTCCGGCTTATGCGACCACGAATCCTCCTGATCCTTCTCGGAATCCTCAGCCTGGTGCTTTACCTAGCGGTGTGGCACATCTCATATGAGTTCAACTGGGGACAGGGCTACCGCGACCGGCCAATCCTGCTGTACCTGGCAATCTATTTCAGCCTGTTCGCCTGCTACGCCGGGGCGGTGTGGGTGATCTGGAAACGAACGGGCGATGACACCCGCCTGTTCTGGACACTGGTCGCGCTCGGCCTGCTGTTCCGCGCCGCCCTGCTGCCCGCGCAACAAATTCAGGAGGACGATGTGTACCGTTACCTGTGGGACGGCAAGGTGTTCGCCCACGAGGTCAATCCCTACAAGTTCTCGCCGATGGAGGTGACGCGCCTCAAGGAATTTCTCATTCAGGACCCGGAAGGGTTCGAGCGCCGGTACGACCCGCAAAGTATCGACGAGCTGTCCCGGCTTTACGATCTGAAATGGGAAAGCCCGGAAAGCCTGGTCTATCAGGAACGCATCAACCACCCCCAGGTGGCGACGCTTTATCCGCCGCTGGCGCAATGCGTGTTCCGGCTGGCGCACCATATTCAACCTGACAGCATCCTCACCCTGCGCCTCTTGTTTTTGATGTTCGACCTGATGGCGCTGATGTTTATCGTATGGACGCTGGAAGCCCTGGGGATGAGCCGCCTGTGGGCGATGGTGTATTTCTGGTGTCCCTTGGTCATCAAAGAGACGTTCAACTCGACGCACCTCGACATCATCGGCATCGCCATGCTGTGTGGCACGTTATTCTTTGTGGTGAAGCAGCGGTTCTTCGCGGCGAACGCGTTCCTCGCGCTCAGCGTGGTGGGCAAACTGTACCCCGCCATCCTGCTGCCTCTGCTGATCCAGCAACAATGGCGGGCGGGCAAGGCCCGCACCAAAAATTCCTTGCTGAAATGCAGCCTTAGTGTTTTGATCTTCGGCGGCATCGTGGCGGTTTTCTACCTGCCGTTTATCGAGATCGGCTGGCAGAATTTTTCCGGCCTGCAGGAATTCGCCACGCGCTGGCAACAAAACGACAGCCTATTCGCGCTTCTCGTAGGGTTCTTCGGATGGTTTGTGGAGTCGGCGGGACCCGTCCCCTTCTCCTACGACCTGCCGTCTCTGCTGGCCAAGATTACCGTGGCGTGTCTGCTCGGCGCGGTGATGCTGGTCCTGTTGTTCTGGCGAAAAGAAGCCGAGCACCCGGAGCCGCGCGCGGTACTGGAACCCTTCTTTATTATTATGGCGCTGGTATTCCTGTTGAGCCCGGTGCAGAATCCGTGGTACCTGTGCTGGCTGGTGCCCTTCCTGTGCATCTTCCCCTGGCGCGCGGGGATTTTATTGACCGGACTGGTCGGCCTCTATTACCTCGACTTCTATTTCGACTACCAGGACCTCCAGCACTATTCCGCCTGGATCTCCTGGTTCGAATATCTCCCGTTCTATCTGGCGCTGGGCTGGGAATTTAAATTGAAAAAATACTCATAATCAAAATCAACCATACGATCCAGCTAATCCGGTTTTTGGAGACCCAGTTTTTTGATCTTCGAGTGCAGGGTGGTCGGCTTCATTCCCAGAATTTCCGCCGCGCCGCCGGCGCCGGTGATTTTCCAGCCGCTTTGATGCAGGGCGTTCAATAGGTTCTCCCGGTCCCGCAGTTTCATTTCCTCTTCAGTAAGGATTGGATTGCCCTTGTCGGGCTTTGGCTGGGTAGCCTCTTTCCCTCGTCTTCCGTTACCCAGTTTTCCCTGAGTCAGGTTGAACGCCAGTTTGCCGGACCGTGAGGTGATGACGGCGCGCTCGATCACATTTTGCAATTCCCGGATATTGCCCGGCCAGTCGTAGCCTTGAAGCTCAAGCATATTGGCCTTTGTGAACCTGGGAAGCGGGAGGTTCAATTTCTGCGCTGCCAGTTTGAGAAAACGGGACGCCAGGCTGGGGATATCTTCGGTTCGATGGCGCAGGGGCGGCACCTCGATCGGGAACACGTTCAGCCGGTAGTACAGGTCTTCGCGGAAACGTTTCGCCAAAACCTCCTCTTTCAGATTGCGGTTGGTGGCGGCAATGATGCGTACATCCGTGGTTCGGGTTTTTTCATCGCCGATGCGTTCATAAGTGCCCTCCTGCAAAACGCGCAGCAATTTGCTCTGGAGATCCAAAGGAATTTCGCCCACCTCGTCGAGGAACAACGTGCCGCCATCGGCCAGTTGAAAGCGGCCGGCCCGGTCCTTGATGGCTCCCGTGAAAGCGCCTTTGACATGGCCGAAAAATTCGCTTTCATACAGCTCCTTGGGGATGGACGCGCAATTGACTTTGATCATGGTGCGTTTGCGGCGTGCGCTGCGATTGTGAATCTCCCGCGCCACCAGTTCCTTGCCGGTGCCCGATTCGCCGGTAATGAGCACACTGGCGTCGGTCGGTCCCACCATCTCGATTTGCCGCAAGATGCCTTCCAATGCCGGACTGCTGCCGACAATTTCACCATAGGCCTGGGCTTCCAGCACCTCTTCATTGAGATAGGCGTTTTCCAATTCCAGTTGACGGCGCAGGCGCTGGATTTCCTCTTCCGCCTGTTTGCGCTCGCTGATATCCCGGAACACGACCACCGCTCCCCGCAATTTCAGATTTTCCCAAATGGGAGTGCTGACATACTCCACCGGGAAGGATGTCCCATCTTTTCGCCAAAACACCTCATTGGAAACCGTATGGACTTTGCCATCCTTGAAAGCCGCATAAATAGGACATTCCAAATTCGAATAGGCCGTTCCGTCGGGTTTCGAATGGTGAGTCAGTTTGTGTTGGCAGTTTCCGATCATTTCCTTGGCGGTGTATCCGGTCATTCTTTCCGCGGCGGGATTCACAAACGTGGTCTTCCCTTCAAGGTCTACACCGTACACGCCCTCGCCCGCCGACTCCAAAATCAGCTTGTTCAGGTGGCGCACATCCTTTAAGGCCTGATCCGCAGGTTCCGCCGGCGTTGAGATGTCAGGATGCGTTTTCATGCCTGTAATATATCCCAAATTTCGTAAATTGACCACTAAATTTCGCTATTAGCGAAATTTCGCCATTTAATTGATCCGCCTTCTAATTGAATAATACCTTTAAAATTGAGTAGTTATGAGATACCTCCATTTTGGCACAGGACATGCTTTATACAAGTTAATGCTGCAAAGAAAATATGAAACGGTTTAGCTGTACTTCCCTTAGGTGAAACTTTTAAAACTTAAAAAAGGAGAAACACCATGGCACTTCCAAATCCCGGTATGCAAATCGAAAGAACCAACACGGCGCTCGTCGTCACCGATCCGCAAAATGATTTTTTAAGTCCTCAAGGGGTGACCTGGGGCGTGGTCGGTGAGAGCGTTGAGGAAAACAACACAGTTGCCAATATTGAAACGTTATTCAAGGCCGCCCGGGAAAACGGCATTCCACTTTTCATTTCCCCTCATTACTACTACCCCACCGACCACGAATGGAAGTTCGAGGGCGCACTCGAGAAGCTGATGCACAGCATCAAGATGTTCGACCGCAAGGGTCCCCTGAATCTTGACAACTTCAAAGGGTCGGGTCCCGATTGGCTGGAGCGGTACAAGCCATATATCGAGAACGAAAATACCGTTGTGGTGAGCCCTCATAAAGTCTACGGGCCGGAAACCAACGACCTCGTCCTCCAGTTGAGAAAACGCGGAATTGACAAGGTAGTTCTCGCCGGCATGTCGGCCAACCTCTGTGTCGAAAGCCACATGAGGGAACTGCTGGAGCAGGGCTTTGAAGTGGCCGTCGTGAAAGATGCCACCGCCGCCGCCATAGTTCCGGAAGGCAACGGCTATGACGCGGCTCTGACCAATTTTCGTTTTCTGGCCAATACCGTTTGGTCCACCGAGGAAGCCGTGGCGGCCTTTTCCCAACAGGAAACCGTGACTGCTATTTCTTAAATAAAAAAACCTTTAACAAACTTAAAAAAGGAGCCACTCAAATGAAAACTGCAATCATCATTCTATCCGACCCCAAAGGAGGATCTGAAGAGTCTTTGGGACGAGTCTTTAACGGTCTGGCCACTGCTTACGATTTTAAAAGCGCCGGCAAGGAAGTCTCCATTCTTTTTCAAGGCGCCGGCACGAGATGGCCGGAAGTACTTAAAAAAGAAGATCATCCCGCGCATGAATTGTTT
>JAPUGN010000067.1 GCA_027298165.1 Nitrospinota bacterium | reverse complement strand
CTGCCGCACCCGTAAGAGATTTCCATTGCTTCGGAAGGGATATGGGAAAGGTCGCCGGGATCGTAATTGACCGGGCAACACAAACTTTTCTGAGTGGCGACCGCCGCCTTGGAATAAAATTCGCGCACATCGTCACGGGTGACTTCGCAACACGATTCGGTTTCGGTACCGGCTCTCCTGTCGTTCATCTGTATATTCCTTTCCAATGATATCAATCAGTCAATCTAATTGTTTTAGGGAATCTTTGATTTTACTTTTGGCATTCTCGCTGAGGACCGCCTCTTTTTGAGTCGGCCCCTCTTCTCCTCCCAATTTCCGGGCGAGTGCGCGGACCGTTTCCAGTTGTTTTTTATAAAAGCCACAAACGTCGCAAATGGCAAGATGAAATCTGACCCGCAGGCGTTTGCCTAAAGGCAGGGTATGATCCATCATCTCCGAAATGAGAGGGCCGGTGTCCCGGCAGGTGGCTCGGAACAACTGGATCATCCGCTCCATGAATTTTATCATTAATTTGTTTGATTTCATTACTGCTTTGTATCCCAGTAATTGGTTTCCAAGCATTTTCTGAGCTGATTGCGTGCCCGGTGCAAAATAACCCACAAATTAGTCGGTTGAATCTTCATTTCCTTACAGATTTCATCCGAGGCCAATCCCTGTACCTCCTTTAAAACAAATATGTTACGGAGCTTGTCCGACAGCTTGTCCAGGCATCTGGACAGCGCTTCGACGAGCTCAAGATTTTCGGCGGCTTTTAGAGGGTCGGTATCCCAGTTTTTAGGAATATTCGCCCAATGCCCGTCAGACAGGTAGGCGTTTTCCAGCGGGTCGGGGCCGTCCTCCGTGGTCACCTCATAGGTTCTCTGGGTTTTAAGGTCACGGAAATGGTCGAGGATTTTATGTTTCAAAATACCGAACAGCCAGCTTTTTTCAGACGATCGTCCCTGGAAGGAATGTTGGGCCTGCAGTGCGGCGAGCAGGGTCACCTGGACGATTTCCTCGGCGGCATCGGGGTCCTTCACCCGGACCAAGGTGTAGCGGTACAGCATATCTCCGTATTGGTCGACCCACAAATCACTGTTCAGAGGTTCTGCCATGTGTGCGTTGGTCCCGGTGGAAGTTGATAATGTTGACTTCCGCATCTCGAAGCTCATATACTGGCCCTCATGAACCCCACACCCGATGCAGGCCAATGCGCGAAAATTTTAAAATCACTGGCCGACGAGTCACGTCTGAAAATCGTCCGGCTGTTACTGCAGGGAGAGCAAAGCGTGTCCCAAGTGGTCCACTCCCTCCACATGGCCCAACCCCAGGTGTCGCATCACCTTTCGATTCTGAGGAGTTCAGGGTTGGTGGATACCCGGAGAGAGGGCAAGAAAATTATCAACTTTATCGATCCGGAAGTAAAATACATCCTGAAAGAAAAAGAGATCGGCCTCGATCTGGGATGCTGTTCCATCACTTTCGACGAATCCCCAAACTCTCCCGCCTCCTGAATCACTCGGGGTCTATCCCGGCCGCTTCCTTTAACAAGTGGTTTCGTTAGGTCCCGGGGTAATGTGCGGGCATTATACCTATTTCGAAGATTTAATTAAAAGAACTTATTTGCCGGAGCCTGTGCCGGGGGGGCGGGATACAGGATTTTGTAAATGCCGTAATTGCGGATGACGTGTTTGACGTAACCCCGGGTCTCCGGATAGGGGATGGAATCGACAAAGATATCCCGGTCCTTAATCATGCGGAACCGCTTCCTCCAGGCCTTGAGGACTTTGGGTCCGGCGTTGTAGGTGATCAGAATATGCACCCCGTTGCCCTTGAGCTTGCGGGAGAGGTGGTTCAAGTACCGGACGCCGAGGCGGATGTTGAGGTCCGGTTCGAATAGAAAATCGTTTTTAAATTCCTGGCCCCGGTGGGCACTTTCAAACAGGCGCTTGCCGGTCTTGGGCATGATCTGCATCAGGCCGCGCGCCCCGGCGGGAGAGAGAGATTGCGTATTGTACATGCTTTCCTGGCGAATCAGCCCGGCCACCAGCCAGGGGTCGAGATGGTATTTCCCCGCTTCCATTTTGACAACTTCCGAATAGGCCGAGGGATAAAAGTTGACCCAGAATTCACGCGGCAGTTCCTTTTCCCCGTGCTTGGTTTTGAAATCTTTGTACAACTGCATAATCTGCAACGAATCGGAATAGGCCCGGGCCCGGTTGTACCAGTGTGCCAGCCACATGACGCCTGAGAGATTTTTGCGGACCGATCGCCCCAGGCGCAGAAGCTCTATCTGTGCATCACTGAAAAATCCCAGTTCGATCAACTCCACTCCGTGCCGGAAATGAAAGCGTTCGCGTGAAGACAACGTGCGTCCCGGCTGGGTGAAGGAAGTCCGCCGCATTTTATTATTATAAGAAGCCTTTTGAAAGGGGAGGGTGGGTTCAAAAGGATCGGACAGGGCCTGGTCAAGATGATTGACGGCCTGCAGACCGTAGTACGTGAAGGGAAACCGGACGGCCAGATCCTTGAACAAGGTTTGAGCTTCCTTGTCCTGCTTCAGCTTTTCCGCAGCTTTGGCCATCCAGAACAGGTTTTTATCCGAGAGGTTGCCCTTCGGAAACTGCCTGAGATTACGTTTGAACTGATCGTACGCTTCCTGCCAATGTCCGGCTTTGCAATGCAGCCACCCGCTTTGCCATGCCGCCATTTCGCCCTGGGTTTCCTGGCTGAACTTTTCTGCCAGCATGCGGTAAGCGGCGAGGGCACGGCTGGGTTCCCGCATATCCTCATTAATGCGCCCGCGATAGAACAAGGCCCGGGGCGCCCATTTGGAATTCGGCGAGGTTCGTAGCAGGACCTTGATATAGTGCAGAGCGCCCTGCGGGTTTCCCAGGTTCCAAAGGTTGCCTGCTATAAGGAATTGGGCTTCCGCGGCGCGGTGGTGTTTCGGGTATTGCTTCAAAAACATATTCAACACGGCATTGGACCGGGGCCGTTTGCGCAGTCCCTTCCAGGCTTCCGCCCAATAAAAGAAAAGCGCCGGCGAGAGGCGTTCGCTTTTCAACTTCTTTTTCTTCTGGATCGCCCGGATTTCCCGGATCACCGTCGAGTATCCCACCTTGTTCAGCAACGCCCTCATGCGTCGGCGGATTTCCCTCGGCGTCAACGGGCGGGGGGTCACCGATACGTTTTTGACCAGCCGGTCCATTTGAACCTTGGCCTGAAGCCGGGTCGCCACTTTGGGATGGCGAATATAAAGTTTGCGGTACAAAAGGTAGACTCGGTCATGGTCCTGCAAAAGTTTGGTCAGACGAATCTGGCGTTTGATGAGGTCAGGAATTTGCGGGGTCCACTTCCGGCTCGCCAGCTTTCGGGAAATTATCTTTTCTGCCTGCTCCAGTTCCTTCACCGCATCTCGGAATTTCCCCGAGGCCTCGTGCACATCGGCACGCAACAGGCGGACTTCCGGCACCAGCAGGGTGTGCGGATATTGATTTAAAAGAGCCGAAGTTTGTTTCAAAGCCGCTTTCCCGTTGCCTTTGGCGTGGAGGAGGCGTACCAGCTCGAGCCGGACGTAATCCCCCATCTCGGGATATTCCCGGAGACCGTTTTGGAGCAGGGTTCTGGCCCGGGTCCAATCCTTTTGATGAACATGAATTTTCCCGAGCAGGAAGCGCGCCCGTTTCTGGGTGACGAGATCCACGCCGCCCAGCAGGAGTTTTTCAAGCTGGCCCCGGGCCTTCTCCCAATGGCCGGACTGGTATTCGCGCACGGCCGATTGGAACGCGTCTTCATTGGCCGCGATAGCGGGGGAGAGGCTCCCCATTGAAAGCCAGACGCAAATCATGCAGGCGATGCCGAGCGGCACCCGGCTCAGGATTTTTTCTTTGATATGTGCCACCGTTTCGCCGGGATCGAGAAGCACCGTCAAACGCCCGGCCATTTTTTTAAACCAGGTGAGTTGCCGTTTCGCAAAATGGCGGGTGTCGCGTTTGATTTCATACACCGCACGCTCCAGCGGGAGATCGCCCTCCAGATGCCGGATCATATGCGCATAGCCGATGCTTTGAAAGGGCTTGCAGTTCAAAGGAATACCGCGGTTGAGCAGGGATTCGACTTCGGCTTTCAATCCGCGGTCCATCATGTGATCGACCCGCCGGTCGATTTGTTCGTACAAATACGGACGGTCGGTTTCCAACACGAACAGATGTGATTCAAACTCGTAATCGGCGGCGGCGTCCTCTTGGTGAAACTCGGAGAATTTTTTTCCCGTTTCGCGGTGGACCGACAGGGCACGCTCGATCCTGGCAGGATCGGTCGGTTGGATTTTGCCGGCATACACTGGATCGACGCGGGCCAGCTCGGCGTGCATCTCCCGTGTTCCTCTCTCCCGGAGTTCCTCCTGGACCTGGCGGCGGATTTCGGGGGAGACGGAAATGGCGCAGTCGCGGTTCTCCAGCAGGGTTTTCAGATAGAGTCCGGCGCCGCCTACCATGACCGGAATTTTGTCCCGGCTCCTGATTTCGCGGATGCACGCCAGCGCCCGTTCCTTGAACTCAAACGCGGTGAACTCGTCCTCCGGGTCCAGGATATCGATCAGGTGATGGGCCACCCGTTCGCGTTCTTTCGCGGAGGGCTTGGCCGTCCCGATGTCGAAATGGCGGTAGACCTGCATGGAGTCGGCGCTGATAATTTCGGTGCCGAAATGCTCCGCCAGGGCCAGCGCAGTTTGACTTTTACCTGAGGCGGTGGGACCGCTCAGGATAATTAAAGGCAGCATAAATGTCCTGCATGGTTTGCGTGTAACGGCCATCCGGATGATAGAGGGTCAGTGTGTGTTCACTCGGATTTTCCGGTCCCGCTCCCCGGACCGCCTCCACGAGGCAGATTTTCGGAGCGACTGACTTGTGCCCCGTCACCCGGACGATCCGCGTGGGATTCAAGGCATGTCGCCTCAGTTGTTTCATCACCTCGTGCAACCGGTAGAAGGGATAGGCCAGTGCGATTTTCCCCCCCGGTTTGAGCAAAGGAGCGCTCGTTTTCACCAGAGCCTCCAACGTCAGCGCCAGCTCGTGCCGCGCCAAGGCTTTTTCCCGGCAGGGGTTGATTTTGCCGCTGTTCACTTTCCGGTATGGGGGATTGCTCAGAATCCAGTCGAAAGTTCCCGGCTCCCAGTCCCTGGCGAGCACCGGATAATCCCCTTCCAGCACCCGGATGAGGCCAGACCATCCGTTAGCGGCGACATTGTCCACGGCCCGCTGGACCAGGGAATTTTGGATTTCCACGGCGGTGATCTCGAAATTCGCCTGCCGGCTCATCAGGAGCAGAGGGATAATGCCGCACCCCGTTCCAATGTCCAGAATGCGCGATCCTCCGGCTGGCTGGACCCAGTCTGCGAGCAGGAAAGGCTCCACCGAATAACGGTAACCCCCAGTATTTTGAGTGATCTGGACGGGCGCGATGGCCGGACTGTTCATGGAGGTTCCGTTTTGGGGTTGTGTTGGCTCTAAGGTATTCAAAAGTTTATATTTAAAGTCTAACCCATTCATCCGGTGCGGGCAAGGTGCCTGAGCCGTTTAAAAATGGGTATGTCTTTGTTTTTACTGTGCTATAATTTTTAATGAGCCCGGTCGCCGCCGGGAAACCTGAAAGCCTTCATTGATGAGGTATTTGATTGGCCGAAATATTGGGTGAATTTTTTAATCAAGATCAGATTGTGGGCGCCGTCCTGTTTTTCCTCGGAATCGGTATTTTTTCTTGGTGTACCAAGGTGGAGAAAAAGCAGTTTGCCAAGATGCGGGATCCCAAAATGAAGTGGGCCTACCTTGATGCCGAAGGCAAAAAGCGGGACGAAGTCAAAAAAAGAAATACGCGCAGTATCATTCTGACCCTGCTCGGGGGCGGCCTGGCCCTCTACGGTTTCATGGATTTTCTGGGGAACGTTAAATAAAAGCCGGGCGATAAGGGTCAACCGAACGGCCAGAACCACTTTCGATTGTTTTCACGCAACAGCACTGCCACGCATTCCTGTTCGTGCACCATCGGATATTCCCTGAGCGTCACCACGAATCCCTCCTCGGGCGCCGTCACTTCCTCCAGCAGGCCTCCCTCATACAGATCTCGGACCTCTCCCAGTTTTTGTCCCTTGTCCACCGCTGTCCCGACCGGGATGTCAGAATAAAATAATCCCGCTTCCCGGGTGAGTACCGGGCATTCGTGCTCGGCATCGAAAAAAGACATTTCCTGTTGACTGCCTTTTTCACGGGTATGGCTCAACAATCCCTGGCTCCTCATGAAATTCACGATGCCATCCACCAGCAGGTCACAATACTGCGGCTGATAGGTCTGCGGTTTTCCCGCGGACAGGATGAACGGATGCAATCCCATGAGATCCCACTGCTTCGCCAAGTTTAAAACGAGTGCCGGGTTTTCGGCAACTTCCCGGCCGACGGCCAGTCCCAGACTGCGCGCCAGGTTGCGCCGTGTGCGGCTGGGGTCGATCAGTTTGACGTGTGGCGCGTCCTCGTAATGTTTTTCCGCGGATTGCACCACGATGCCGTAATCGGATTCGGCGGTGTGCCGGATCACTGTGTTGCAGAGGGTCTCTGCCAACTCCCCCACTTCCATGCCGGGAAAGGTGAGATCGGCATCCTGACTGTCAAAGTTCCAGACCGGGTTGCCGGTTTCCCACGCCTTATAGTTGACGATCGGGAAAATCTGGATGTTACCCCGGATTTGATATCCGGTTTCCCGTCCCGCCTCGATGTCATTCAAAAACCGGGATAAGCGGGACGTCACCATCACGCCGTTCAGCCGGTCACCCTGCAAACCGCTGACGATGGACAGCGCTTCTCCGTCCAACGGACCCCATTGGTTTTTGTACAGGACGAGCGGTTCTCCAAAGGGAGTGGGGATATTCAGGATTTCCTGTTTCACGGCCGGGGTTCCAGATCACACGCCACCCTGGCCAGCAGGGCTCCCGCGTGGACGGTTGGTTGTTCGCGCAAGGTAAACAGCAGGCCGGTGTCCGGTGCGGTGACCTGTTCCAACACAACACCTTCCACCGGGTCCACCACCTGGCCGATGATTTCGTCTTCCCCCACCCGGTGTCCCAGTGATGCCTGACTGATGAACAGGCCGGAATGCTTGGCGCAGGCTTGGGACACTTCCCTGGGATACACCACGCGCGAGTCGGGGAGCGGGGGTATTTCCTCCGGCAAAGACGCCAGCACGCCCTGCTTCACCAGCAGGTGCATTATTCCTTGAAACAGGCGGTCGACTGTTTTGGGTTCGATACGCAGGCAGATGCCGGTTTCGATCACCAGGGTGGGAATCCCCAGTTTGTTCAGGTTGTAGCCGAGCGTGGATTCAAACACGCCGGCCATGGGATGAATCCAGATGATGCCGGTATGGGTTTGCCGGGCCAGCGGCAACAACTCCTCGGAAAACTCTTCGATGATCCTGATCTGCGGCAACTCTTTCAGGTGCAGGTTGGAGGCGTGGATGTCGACCGCCATATCCGAGTGTTCCTGGATATCGTCGAACACCTCCTGCGCGAGTTGCACGGGGAGGGATTTGTCGGGATGCGGACCCATCATGCGGTTCATGTCGGTTCCATACAACGGCCACAGGCGCGAGCCGTTGTTGAGCGCCGGGGGATTCACCGCCGGGTACACATGCACCTCGCCCAGAAACTCCTCCGGCCGGGTGTCCTTGATCTGGCGCAGAGCTTGGATCAAACGGTGGCACAGGTACAGCCCTTCCATTTCATCGCCGTGCAGGCCGGAGACAAATGAAAGGCGCCTGGCCGGTTTCCCCTGGTGGGCGGAAAACGTTTGCCGGACGATTTTCAAAGGCGCGCCCAGCGGGCTGTTTCGGGAAAACAGGGTTTGGGTTTTCACGGTCGGCTCTATGAATTAATAAGGAGATGGGCCTCTATTTTTTTTCGGCTGAATATTCATGGCGTCAATCTTGCGCTTGAGAGTGTTGCGGTTGATGCCCAGGTCCTTGGCGGTGGCCACCTGGGTGCCCCGATTTTTATCCAGCAGTTGTTCAAACAGATGCTTTTCCGCCGATTCAATCAGCAGGTCGTGCAGCCGGCCTTTGCTGCCTTCCAGATGATCCTTCAGAAAATTCTGGACCAGCGGATCCATTTCATGGTCCCAGGAGAGGTTGTCCGGTTCCGAGGCCGATTCGTGGGTTTGCAGGCCGACGGGTAAATGTTCCGGGAGCAGAGGACCACTCGATGCCAGCACCAGCCCGCGCTTGATCACGTTTTCCAGTTCGCGGATGTTGCCGGGCCAGGAGTAATGTTTAAAAATCCGTTCGACCTGGGGAGACAGGTATACCTTTCCCCGCGTCAGTTCGCCGGAAAACTTTTTCAGGAAATAGTGGGCCAGCATAGGCACGTCTTCCGCCCGTTCGCGTAACGGAGGGTTATGGATATTGATGACGTTGAGCCGGTGAGAGAACTCCTCACGGAAGCGTTTTTGTTCCATCAGTTCCGGCAGGATCTGGTTGGTGGCGGCGATCACTCGCACGTTCACCCGGAGCGGTTCCTTGCCGCCCACCCGGTAGAATTCATTGTTTTGCAGGACGCGCAGGATTTTGGCCTGCAGGGCGAGTTCCATGTCGCCGATTTCATCGAGCAGGATGGTGCCGTTGTCGGCCAGTTCAAATTTTCCTTTTTTGGCTTCCACCGCTCCAGTGAACGCGCCTTTCTCATGGCCGAACAGTTCGGACTCCAGGAGTTCGCGCGAAATGGCGGCGCAATTGATGAAGATAAAGGGCTGTTTTGCGCGGTCGGAATAATAATGAAGCGCCCGCGCCACCAGTTCCTTGCCGGTGCCGCTTTCGCCGGTGATCAGTATCGGAAGCTGGGTGACGGCGGCTTTGCCTATGGTTTTGAAAATGTCCTGCATGATGCGGCTTTTGCCGACGATGTCGTTTACCGAAAAATCTATCCTGTCCGCCGCAGCGGGTTCCTCGGGAGGCGCCACCTGCGAATTGGCGACAACCCTGTCAATCAGTCCGTAAATTTCGCCGAAGTCGAACGGCTTGCTGATGTAATCGTACGCTCCCTTGCGCATGGCCAGGATGGTGTTGTTCATGGTGTCCTGGGCGGTCATGACCACGACATGGGACTGCGGTTGCTGGTCTTTGATCTGGTCCAACAGCTCCATGCCGCTCATTCCCGGCATGAAAATATCGGTGAAGACCAGCAGGTATGAATGCTCCTTGATTTTTTCCAGCGCTTCTTCGGCGGAGGCCGCGGTGTGTACGGTGAACGGCTTTTCCTCCAGCGCCTGCGCGAAGACCCAGCGGATGTTTTCTTCGTCGTCGACGATTAGAATGCTTTGGCCGGTGGTCATGGTTACCCTTGCTCCACGGGCAGGAACACCTGAAATTGCGTGCCCTGTCCTGTTTTCGATTGCACCTTGATCTTTCCCTGATGGTTCTCCACGATTTTCAGGGACAGGGGAAGGCCCAGTCCGTTCCCTTTGCTCTTGGTGGTGTGAAACGGCGTGAACATATGATTCAGGTCCACTTCTTCGATGCCGATTCCCGTATCCCTGATTTCCACCAGGATGGCCTGCCGGGAATTGGGATTGGCTTCCGTTTTAATGGTGTAATGGGAATGAATGCGGGTCCTCAACTCCAGCGTACCGCCATCGGGCATGGCCTCCAGGGCGTTGCGCACCAGATTGAGGAACACCTGCTTCAATTGGTCTTCGTCCCCTTCCACCTGGGGCAGGCTGGGGTCGTAGTTCTGAACGAACCGGACGTTCTTGTGTCCGTTCTTTTTTTCCAACAGCAGGATTTCCTCCAGAATCTGGTGGATGTTGAGCAGTTTGAGATCCAGCCGGGTGGGCCGTGCGAAGGTCAGCATACGTTCCAACATGCGGTTGATCCGGTCCGACTCCTTGATGACCACGTCGAGAAACTTATGGTGCTGGTCCGGCAGACGCTTGCGCAGCAACTGCGCCGAGCCGCTGATCGCCACCAGGGGATTTTTAATTTCGTGCGCCATGCCCAGCGACAACACCCCGAGATGGGACAGTTCGTCCATTCGTTTCGAACTTTCCTCCAGCTCCTTGAACAGGCTCATGTCGCGCACGTGCAACACTACCCCTTCGGGCGGGCCGCCTTTATTCATATTCATATAAGGAGACACGGTGACGCTGACCGGGAACGACGACCGGCGGGCTTTGCGGAAGCCCTGGCACCGAAGGTCGCGGAACGAGGTTCCGTGCGTCAAGGTGTGCCGGATTTTCACGTCCATTTCCGGTTGCTCGGGAAAAAATTCGGTCCAAGGCTGGTTCGTTAAAGACTCGAGGGAGGAATGAAACATTTCCTCGACAGCCGGATTGGCCCTCTTGATAATGCCCTCGGGGGACACCAGCAGCACCCCGTCGACAAAAGAGGAAAAGATCTGTTCAAAGTTGGTAGTTTCGTCATCCATCGCAGTTCCGGACATCCGTTACCTGGACGCCTTTTTCCCTTTGGAAGATTTCGATTTGCCGCCCGTGTACGGATTTTTACTGCTCGCCTTAGGGGCCGGTGTGGATTCGGTTTTAGAGGCGGGCGCTGGGGCCGCCTCGGTGGCCTTTCCGCCTTCGGGCTTTGATTCGGCAGGCGCGGCCGGTTTGCCCTGCTTGCTTTCCGATTCCCAGCCTTTTTTGCGGGATTCCGACGGGTAATCGTTGGCGTACCAGCCGTCGCCTTTCAATATAAATCCGCCCGCAGACACCATTCTCCGGGGTTTGCCCTTGCATCCCTGGGTCTCACATTTCTTCGGAGGGGCGGCGCTGACCCCATGGATCAGTTCGAACACCGAACCACATTTTTCGCATTCATATTCATAAATAGGCATACTTCAGAACTCCGGAAATTATTAAATCCCCAAAAAGGGGGATATCGAACGGTAAAAATCGCTTAAAAATTTGGCAGAATTGACTGCCCGTATCATTGATATCATTTTGGAGACTAAAAGGCAAGTTTTCCACCGGATTTTTGATACATTTTAGGGCAGAACAAGGCGATTTGGGGAAAATCGCTAAAAGATAGGAGGACTAGACTTGGGTGAGCCAGTGTTTGAATTTGGAGTTTTTACCGCCGACGGTGTCGAAGTAGGTTTTCTGGATGCGGTTGGTCGTATCGCCTTTGGTGCCAGTGCCGATGGTGCGGTTGTCGACTTCGCGGATCGGGGTGATCTCGGCGGCGGTGCCGGTCAGGAAAATTTCGTCGGCCAAGTACAGCACATCCCGGGTCAGCGTTTCTTCCTTCAGCGGGATGTTCAATTCCTGGCAAATGCTGAACACCGCGTCGCGGGTGATGCCGTCGAGGCAACCGCTCGACAACGGCGGGGTGAGCAGGGTGCCCCTATATAAAATGAAGATATTCTCTCCGGACCCTTCGGAAACGTAGCCGTTGGGATCGAGCAGGATCGCTTCGTCGTAGCCGTCGTGCACCGCTTCGACCTTGGCGAAAATGGAGTTGATGTAATAACCGCA
>JAPUGN010000066.1 GCA_027298165.1 Nitrospinota bacterium | reverse complement strand
ATGCGGCAGATCCAGAATATTCTGGTCGTTGGTGTATGAATGGATAGTGGTCATCAATCCCTTCTTGAAACCCAGATTGTCATTCAGGACTATGGCCACTGGCGCCAGGAAATTGGTGGTGCAGGAGGCATTGGAGATGATCTGGTGCTGTTTGGGATCGTACTGGTTCTCATTGACACCCAGAACCACGGTCACATCCGGGTCGGTCGCCGGAGCAGAAATAATCACCTTGAGGGCGCCGGCCTGAAGGTGTTTGGAAGCCCCTTCACGCTTGGTAAAGAGACCGGTGGATTCGATGACCACCTTGATTCCCAGATCCTTCCAGGGTAAATCCTCCGGATTGCGGACTGACAGGATCTGTATCGGCTTGCCGTCGATCAGTAACCGGCCGTCCTCTCCCTGAATGTGATGGGGATCGATCCCCTGAATGGAATCGTACTTGAACAAATGCGCCAGGGTGGCGGCATCGGTCAAATCGTTGATCGCAACGACTTCGATGTCCGAACACTCTTTGTCCTTCAAAATACATTTCAGGACGTTTCTTCCGATCCGTCCAAACCCGTTAATAGCCACTTTGGTGGTCATTAAATCTCCTTAAACCCGAATCGACAGCAACACGACAATGGAACCTGTACTCGGCCCATTTTCTCTTTAAACACGGATTGATTCAATGCAATTCTTGATGATGACACGACCAGAATTTTCGGTGAAAACTGGAAGGAGCCGAATTATGAAGAAATTGCCGAGGCAAGTCAACCGTTGATAGACGGGAAAACCGGTTATCGGGTGCGTTGCTCCTCTCCAGCTTGAATCGCCTGGATCATATTGCGAACCGCCTGCCCCAGGCCGTGATAAACGGAACGCGACACCAGGCTGTGCCCGATATTTAACTCCTCGATCTCCGGCACTGCAGCAACGGCCACCACGTTTTCATCGGTCAGTCCGTGCCCCGCAAACACACGCAGGCCCTGTTCCGCCGCATAGCGGGAGGCGTCCCGGATTTTTTCCAACCCCCGTTGCACCGCACCGGCTTCCATCAATTCCGAATAGGACCCCGTATTGATTTCGATGCTCTCGGCTCCCACCTCTCGCGCCGCATCTATCTGCCGGGGATCGGGATCAACAAACAGGCTGAACCGAATCCCCTTCGACTGAATCCGGTCTCGAATCTTTTTAAGCTGCTCTTTCTGGGAAAAGACGTCCAACCCGCCTTCGGTGGTAATCTCCTGCCGCTTTTCCGGAACCAGGGAAACCTGATAGGGCCGGGTGTCGAGGGCGATGTGCACCATCTCTTCCACCGGAGCCATTTCGAGATTGAGCACGGTAGAGATGTTTTGCCGGATACGGGACACGTCGTCATCCTGAATGTGACGCCGATCTTCGCGCAGGTGAACGGTGATGCCGTCGGCCCCGGCCTGTTCGGCCAAAAGCGCCGCAACCAAAGGATCCGGCTCTACCGTTTTCCGGGCCTCACGGATGGTAGCCACGTGGTCGACATTGACAAATAAACGAATCTTATTCCCCATGTTGGAATTTCAAAACTTCATTCACAATTTTAACGGCTCGAGAGGTTTCCAAAACGTCATGCACACGTAAAATCTCCGCGCCTTTGATGATTCCGATGACGGCGGTGGCGAGAGAACCCTCCAGCCGCTCGGCGACCGGTAAATCGAGAATCTTGCCGATAAACGATTTGCGGGAAGTACCCAGCAGCAGCGGCTTGCCCAGTACGCTGAATGTTTCCAGCCGGGAGATGATTTCCAGATTGTGTTCCACGGTCTTGCCGAACCCGATCCCGGGGTCCACCCAGATGCGTTCAGGGGCGATGCCCGCCGCTTCGGCGGTTTGAATCCCCTGGTCCAGAAACTGCCGGATCTCGCCGACACAATCATCGTAGTGAATTTTTTCCTGCATGGTCGCCGGCGTGCCCAACATGTGCATGATCACCACCCCGGCATCGTACTTGGCGATGATGGGTGCCATTTCCGGAGACCGGAGCCCAGTGATGTCATTGATGATGGCGACACCCACGTCCAGAACCTTCTGCGCAACCCCCGGCTTGTAGGTATCTACGGACACAGGCACCGCAATTTTTTTACACAATTGCGAAACCACGGGCAGGATAATTGCCAGTTCCTCTTCCTCGGAAACCGGCTTCGCGCCGGGCTGGGAAGACTCCGCACCCACGTCCAGGTAATCGGCTCCCTCTTCGATCATCCGCTCCGCCACTTTAAGAACACCGGCAACGGTCGGCACCCGGCTGTCCGGATAAAACGAATCCGGCGACAGATTGATGACCCCCATAATTTTGGTTGCGGGGAGATCGTTTTTCGAATGTGAAGAAGGAGTCACCATGAACCCGCTCGGTTAGGATGAAAAAAAGCCCCATTCCCGATGCCTCGGGAAAGGAGCTTAATTTACTGAAGATCTTATATTAGGAACCATACTCCCTTATGCAGGAGAAGGATCCGGCATGCTCTTCCCTCCGAGAAGGTCTTCAGAGTCGTCCAGAGATTTGGGCTTTTTCGTGCCCTTTTTCTTGGAGTGAGTCACCCCTTCAGCAAGCTCCTCTTTCGGCGTCTCATCGTCATCGGACTCTGGCGGCTTGCCGTCGATGATCTCTGTAATTTCTTTCAGGTTTAGAGTTTCATGTTCCAACAGGGCCATGGAAATTTTCTCAAGCATTTCGCGGTTTGCCGTGAGAATTTCCTTGGCTTTGTTGTAACCGCCCACGACCAGCGCCTTGACTTCCAGGTCGATCAATTTGGCGGTTTCGTCACTGAAATTTTTCTGTGAGGCAAAATCTCTTCCAAGGAAAATTTGTTCCTCCTTGGTTCCATAGGTCAGGGGACCCATTTTCTCGCTCATGCCCCATTCACAAACCATTTTACGGGCCGTTTCGGTAGCGCGTTCAATATCGTTCCCTGCTCCGGTGGTGATTTCATTGAGACAGATTTCCTCGGCCACACGTCCACCCATCATGATTGCCAGATTGTTGACCAGATATTTCTTGGGATAGGTGTGCTTGTCGTCCTCGGGCAACTGCATGGTTACTCCCAAGGCCTGGCCCCGGGGGATAATGGTCACCTTGTGCAAAGGATCGGTTCCGGGAAGCAGGTAAGCCACCAGAGTGTGACCGGCTTCATGATACGCCGTGTTTCTCTTTTCTTTTTCCGTAATCACCATACTCCGCCGCTCGACGCCCATCAAGACTTTGTCCTTGGCGTCTTCGAAGTCGATCATGGTGACCATTTTCTTTTCGGCACGCGCCGCCAAAAGAGCGGCCTCGTTCACCAAGTTCGCCAGATCGGCTCCGGTGAAACCGGGAGTGCCGCGGGCAATGGTTTTCAAAATCACATCATCATCGAGAGGCACCTGCGAGGTATGAACTTTGAGGATGCCTTCGCGGCCTTTGATGTCGGGCCGGGAAACCACGACCTGGCGGTCGAAACGTCCGGGACGCAACAAGGCGGGATCGAGTACATCCGGCCGGTTGGTGGCCGCAATCAGGATCACCCCATCATTGTTTTCGAACCCGTCCATTTCGACGAGCAACTGGTTCAGGGTCTGTTCGCGTTCGTCATGCCCGCCGCCCAGGCCGGCACCGCGGTGCCTGCCGACGGCATCGATTTCGTCGATGAAGATGATGCAGGGGCTGTTCTTCTTGCCCTGTTCGAACAGGTCGCGTACGCGGGAGGCCCCCACGCCGACGAACATTTCCACAAAGTCGGAACCGCTGATATTGAAGAAGGGCACACTGGCTTCTCCCGCGATGGCCCGGGCCAACAGGGTTTTGCCGGTTCCCGGAGGGCCGATCAGCAGAACGCCTTTGGGAATTTTACCGCCCAGTTTGCTGAACTTTTGGGGTTCCTTTAGAAATTCGATGATTTCGTGCAACTCTTCCTTGGCTTCATCCGCGCCCGCCACGTCTTTAAAGGTGGTCTGATTCTTTTTATCACCCACCAGCCGGGCTTTGCTCTTGCCGAAGGAAAGTGCTTTGCCGCCGCCGGCTTGCATCTGCCGCATGAAGAAAATCCAGATGCCCAGCAACAGAACGAGCGGGAACCAGGAAATCAGTACGTTCATGTACCAATTGGCTTTCTCGGGAGGCACCACGACCGTGCGAACCCCTTTTTCACGCAGGAGTTTCAGGAGTTCGGGGTCCTCGGTTGGAATATAGGTTTCAAACGTGCCCCCCTGGTTGTATTCACCGGTCGCTTTATCCCCTTGAATCTTGACTTCCTTGATTTCGCCTTTTTCGACCTGCTCCATGAATTCGCTGTACACGATTTTGGGAGCCTCCACCGGCTGGTTAAGCATACTGAACAGGGCCAGCAGGATGAACGCGATAATGATCCAGAGGGCCAAATTTTTATAAAACTGGTTCAAAACCTTCTCCTTTTATAACGGAAGGGGAAACCCCTAATTTTTCATTCCTTGAACTCAATAGTAGCACATTCCCCGTGGGAAAGGGCTTTCTTTGGTTCGCCTTTTGGTGGTAAGGCTAGGTTAAACCTTTAATAAACAGGACCTTTTTCGTCTTTGGGGTCACCCGGTAGGGATCGGCAATCCGGTTCCCATAGACCCAAATAATATCGTTGTCCCCGGTTGTCAAGATGGGGATCCTGGAACGCATTTCCCGGGGCACCTTGTCATCGATAAACAAGGATTTCAGTTTTTTGGTGCCGTTCATTCCCAAAGGCTTCAGACGGTCCC
>JAPUGN010000065.1 GCA_027298165.1 Nitrospinota bacterium | reverse complement strand
CTTGGAACCGATCCCGGAATTGACTCTCGAATCTGCAGAGGAAGAATCCATCCCACCCGAACCCGAGCCCGTGGCAGCCGAGGCATTAGCACACCAGATACCTGACCCGACCCTCGAAACCCCCGAGGAACAACCCGCCTTCTCCGAAACAGAACCTCTGGACGCAGTCGCCGATGCGCTGGAAATGGAAATGGCACACGAACCGGCAAAGGCCGAAACGCCGACAGAACCGGAAATTACTGTGGAACCCAGCGCCGTATCCTCCGAAACGGAATCCGTAGAGAACGAAGAAGAAGAATACCGGGATGAAGAACTCTGGTCCGAACTGTTTCCCGATCAAAATGTAGAAGACCAACCCGCCGCCAAAACCGCGAAGAGCGTCCCTGCGGCAACCGAGGAACCCTTTGGAGGAAGCGATTTCTGGGATCAGGTTCTCGAGAAGGAACCCGAAGAAACCGAACCTGCGCCAGTCTCCGCAGCTCCCGCGGCCCCCACCCCGCTGGCTCAGAAGACTCCTGAAATCGAAACCCAGTCGGATGAAGAACTCTGGGCGCAAGCCTTCCCGGATGACGAAGAAATCGCTACAGTAGCCGCCGAGCCTGCCGGTGGCAGGCAAACAGCCGGCTCCCTGTCAGAACTCCCCCCCCTAGTCGCTCAAACCAATGTGCGACCGGGCGAGGATTTGGACGAGGATCTGCTGAAAGATGCCGCCTACGACGATGATGACGAGGATGACGATTACGAATTTGAGCCGAGACAACGCAAGTTCGGCCCCTTCACCATTCCACGCGGCCGTCGGGGCGATATGGTCGTTGGCGGTGCGGTGCTGGTCTTTCTGTTACTCGCCGGCAGTGTCTACTTCACCCTGCAAACTTTCGCGCCGGGCGACCTCACGGATATGCAGACCGCCGAAACCGAGGTTCCGGAAGGCCTTACTCCCAGCGAAGCGCCTCCGGATGATTTGATCGGCGACTTGACGACCCCCAAGGCGCCCGGACAGGAAACAACTCCAGCGGTCGACACACCGGGAGACAAGGGAGCAGCCATTTTGTCCGACCCGGCCAAAATTCTGGAAGAGTCCCCGGAAGAGAAGGGAATCTTAAAGGATCTGGCGGAATCGCAAATCCTGAAGGACACCGGAAAAACCCAGACGGCGCGGATAGAGCAATCTTCCCTGCTGGCCTCCGGGGCGAACTCCGTCACCCTGAGCACCATCATGCCCGTCGCCTATAACCCGACGGATATCCGCGTGCTCAGTTTCAGCGTAGAGATGCAGTTGAGCGACGCCCAAAGCGCCAAACAAATGCGCGAATCCCTGGCTGTATATGAAGAACTCATGACGCAAACGGTGGAGGATTTTTTGAGTCGTAAATTTTACAACGATATTCTTTACGTGAAGGAAAACCTGCAAAAACGCCTGCAAACCGCCATGAACCAATCCCTCAAAAACGGCCGCGTCAAAAAAACCAAGTTCATCGACTTCGCCATTCAGTAGCTCACCCGCAAACCACCGCACCGCTTTCGCTTATTCCTCCTCTTTTTTCCCCAGCATTTCGTAAATTTTAAAGACCAGTTCCCTGATGCCCTGGCCGGTTACGGAGGAGCAAGCCAACAGGGTGGGATTGATCGCGGTCAACTGTTCCTTGTATTCAGCAAACTTCGCCTCGGCTTCAGGATGGTCGATCTTGTTGGCCACCAGAATTTGCGGCTTGCCATACAATTCCTCACTGAATTGCTTCAACTCGTTCCGGATGATCTCATAATCCGAGATCGGGTCGCGGTCGCTGGTGATGGAAAAATCCAGCAGGTGCACCAACAGGCGGGTGCGCTCGGTGTGTTTCAGGAATCGGGTGCCCAGTCCCTTGCCCAGGTGCGCGTCCTGAATCAGCCCGGGAATATCAGCGACGATGAACGATTGATAGTCGCCCACTTTCACCAGCCCCAGATTGGGCACCAGCGTCGAGAAGGGATAATCAGCGATTTTGGGTTTTGCGTTGGAAATTTTCGAGACCAGGGTGGACTTGCCGGCGTTGGGGAATCCAATGATAGCCACATCCGCCAGCAGTTTGAGCTCGACGAACAATACCTGATGCCGGCCGGGTTCTCCCGAATCAGCCCGGCGCGGTGCGCGGTTGGTGGACGATTTGAAATGATCGTTGCCGAGCCCGCCACGTCCTCCCCGCGCAATGACGAATTCCTGATACTCTTCGGTCAGATCGGCCAGAATGTCGCGGGTTTCATGATCGCGCACCAGGGTACCCACCGGCACGGAGATGACGCAGTCCTTGCCGCTCTTTCCGGTTTTGAGTTGCCCGCTTCCGGGTCGGCCGTGCTCAGCCCGGTACAGTTGCTGATATCTTAAATCGAGGAGGGTTGACAGGTTGCCGACGGCCCGGAACACGACGTCACCGCCCTTGCCACCGTCACCGCCGTCGGGTCCGCCTTTGGGAATAAATTTTTCACGCCGGAAACTGCAACATCCGTCCCCGCCATTTCCGGCCTGAACGGTAATCTTGACCTGATCGACAAACATGGGGTTGGGGCGCTCGCCGGGCGGCGGGCGTAATCAGTTGGGGGGATAGATGCTGACTTTTTTCCTGCTCCGGTCTTTCCATTCGAACTTGACCACACCGGGAGCCGTCGCGAACAGCGTGTAGTCGGTACCCACACCCACGTTCATTCCCGGGTGAATCGAGGTACCGCGTTGCCTAACGATGATCTCGCCGGCTTTCACTACTTGTCCGCCGTACCGTTTGACGCCCAGGCGCTTTCCGATGCTGTCTCGTCCATTGGACGTACTCCCCTGTCCTTTTTTATGTGCCATGACGTCTCCCGTTACTTCTTCGAAATTTCGATAATTTTCAAATGCGTGATCAACTGCCGGTGCCCGTTTTTCCGGCGGTATTTTTTCCGGCGGATTTTCTTGAACACCAGTATCTTTTTACCTTTGCCCTGATCGATGATTTCACCGGTCACCTGACTTCCTTGTACCATCGGGGAACCGACGTCTACCTTGTCGTCTTCACTGATCATAAGAATCTGATCCAGAGTGATCTTGTCCCCGACCTTGCCGTCCAGTTTTTCGACTTGGATGACATCGCCCTGGGTTACCTTGTACTGCTTCCCGCCGGTTTTCAATACAGCAAACATTTTGATTCAAGACTCCTGAAAAATGAGAAGGCGGGAACGGGATGCGGCCCGGCCGATTCAATAATTGACCTTAGAACGAACCCGATATATTACTGAAAACAGGCAGCCAAGTCAATAGCGGCTGGAAGTACCCCAGCCCCGGAAATGAAGCGAGGCCGTTTCCCTACTTGCCAAGTTTTCCGGGGAAATGCTATAAGAGGGGTGCAACCATCACCACCGGGATCATTTATGTCATTGAAAGACAAGGAAAAATGGAACGCCAAATACGGGTCCAGCGCCTGCCTCGCCGGGCGGGAACCCGCTCAATGGCTGGCCGACAATGCCGATCTGCTTTCCGGGCAGGGCATGGCCCTCGATATCGCCATGGGGGAAGGCCGGAATACCCTATTCGCCGCTTCGCTGGGTTATGATATTTTGGGCGTCGACATCTCGGACGTAGGCCTTGCCCGCGCCGAGTCTCTGGCGCGGGACAATAAACTCACGATTCGCACCCGGGTGGCCGATCTGGATCATTATTCCATAGAGAACAATACTTACGATCTGATCCTGTGTTTTTACTATCTCAACCGCAATCTGTTCGAAGGTATCCGCAAGGGTCTCAGGCCCGGCGGGGTGCTGATGTTTGAAACCTTCACCGTGGATTACCTCCAATACAGCGGTTTCAGACGCGAGTGGGTACTGGAGAAAAACGAATTGTCGGGAGCGTTTCCCGGTCTGAGCGTGCTCGATTACCGGGAAGTGGACGAACCCGAAAACGAAACGGCCTACGCCTCGCTCGTGGCCCGAAATGATTAATCACCCCTTCATGAATAATCCCATGCCATTCTCAATGTTCCGTCTCATTATTGGATTCCTAATCGTTCTGGTTTTTGCGGGTTGCACTTCCACCCACAAGTCGGCTGGGAAACAATTAAACGCAAAGGATTTCACACTCACGTATACCGACAAGGCGCAAGCCGGCAGGGCAATCTCCGAAATCACCTTGGACCACCCCTTAACCATCACCGAACGCCAGATGGTGTTTCACCTGGTGGCCCTGCGTTACGAAAATTACTCCCTGCTCAGCAAGGTCCATCCGGTATTCACCAAAGAGGATATCCAGAAAATGAAGCGCCTGCTGACCAAGGCGCTCAACAAGGCGCATGCACAAAACATCATCGGGTTTGAAGTGGAGTCCGAAAGAGGCACCACCCAGGGTGAGCTGTTCGCCAGCGGGGGGAAACTGCACTGGCGGCTCTTCGAAATCCGGGGAGTGAAGTATTCGCTGACGCACAACCAGATGGCGCGCTACGGCACCGCCTGGCGGATGGTACCCAGGAATGGACAAAAGTTTCATGCCACGGAAAAATTACTGGGCACCAAGAAATGGACCAACTGGATCGAGGCGCAAATCGATCTGCCCGCTCCTGCGAATCTGAAAACGGCACGGCCTGATATACAGCGGGCGCAATCCGGCGGCAGCCCATCCGAGCCTCCTCTGGCTCCAATGATTCCCCCGAAAGCGGCTACTCCGCAAAAAAATCCAGCCGACCTTGAGGAAAAACTGAAGTTTCTGAAACACCTGTATGATAAGCAGTTGATCGATCAACCGGAATACGAAAAGAAACGCAAGGACCTGCTCGACCAATACCTCTAACTCCGTCAGCCTATTCACAACAGAGGACACAGAGCACACAGAGAAACCAAAAGAATTAGACGGGATCACCGGATAAACCCGCTTGTTATTCTGAGCGGAACATAGTGGAGCGAAGAATCTGGGTTTTACCTTGTCCGGCCGCCCTATTTTTTTCTGAGGCAGTACAACCCGTCGCGCACCGCCAGCATCAGTACTTCCACCCGCTTGTCCCGGCACACCGTTTCGTTGAAATTGTGAATCGCGTGGTCGGATTCATCCTTGGGATCCAGTACCCGTCCGCTCCATAACACGTTGTCCACCACGATCAATCCGCCGGTCCGCATAATCGGCAAAATCGCGTTGAAGTAGTTCAGGTAATTCACCTTGTCGGCGTCGATGAACGCCATGTCAAAAGTTTCATGGAGCCCTGCGATGGAATCGAGCGCTTTCCCCTCCAGCAGGGTGATCTTATGGCCGTGCGGACTTTCCGCGAAGTACCGTTTGGCGACGGCGATGGCCGGCGGGTCCTCGTCGCAGGTGAACAGGCGGCCGTCCTCCGGCAGGCCCTCGGCCATCGACAGTGCGCTGTAGCCGCTGAAGGTGCCGACTTCCAGAATGCGGCGTGCCCCCAGCAGTTGTGCCTGCAGTTTGAGGAACCGCCCGACCGTCCGCCCCGAAACCATCTGTGGATATTCCAGGCTCTTATAGGTTTCTTTCTGCAGACGGGTCAGCAGTTCGCCTTCGTCCTGGGTATGCTCGTAAACATACTGCTCGATTTTTTCATCTATGAATTCCATAAACTCCTCATGAGGTCGTTTCAATAATTAACGATGTCGGCATTCAAACTGCGCCAGCCGTACCAGGTGGCGATGGTCTCGTAGGGGCTCCACTTATCGCCGATGGCGCGCACCCGTTTCGCATCGGGCCGGGTTTTCAAACCATAAATATTCTGGACCGCCACCAACAATCCCAGATCGCCCACGGGCAGGACATCGAGCCGGTTGAGTGAAAAGATCAAAAACATCTCCGCAGTCCAACGGCCGATACCGTGCACCCGGGTCAACCGGTCGATGACCGCTTCGTTGTCGAGAGTGTTCAATTGGCGTGGGCGGAGGGTGCCGTCGAGGAAGCGGCGGCTCAAATCTTTCATATAAGAAGCCTTCTGGCGAGACAACCCGGCGGCACGCAAGGTATCCTCCGGCAAGCCCGCCACCCGTTGGGGCGTGGGCGATTTTCCGTCGAACAGCTTCTGGAAGCGGGCATAGATGGTGTCCGCGGCGGCGATGGATATCTGCTGGGACACGATGGACCGGCACAGCACCACAAAATAATTCCGGTTGCGCTTCAGGCCGAACGGCCCCCCTGCCTGAATCACCTGTGCCATTTTAGGATCGCGTTCCCGGAAATGCTCGAGGATCCGGCGGCGGGACGGCAGGGTTTGCGGGGCTACGCGGCGGTCGACCATGGGGCGGTTAATCCAGCTGGAGAAATTTGAACCGTTTCAGTTTGGGCGCCTGCTTCAACCGTTGCCCCGTGCTGAGCGAGATGCGGTTGCGGTACAGATCGATCGTCACCAGATTGGGCAGGCAATCGCTCTCGGACAGAAGATCAATCGCCGCCTCATCCAAATCGTTGTG
>JAPUGN010000064.1 GCA_027298165.1 Nitrospinota bacterium | reverse complement strand
CTGATCGATCAATTGAATATTTTTATCGCGATTACGGCAGTGGGATCCAACGTGTTCGCGGGATATGTGTTTTATAAAAAAATGAAAGCGGCCTGAGGGGTTTTCAGGAAAGAATGAATCAACACTTTTAAATTGTTTGGGGTTCATGAAATTTTCCAACGTTACCAGTCAATTTATCGACCACCTCGTTGAATCGAAGATTGCGAAAAGAGGAGGCACCCTGCTGATGGGTGACGAATGTTCCCTGCGCGCGGGAATGCCCTCGGCCCAGGAATGGATTCAAGCGATCAAAACCAGTTTTCCTCAGGCTTACAATCACGCTTCCCCCAAGAATCTGAAGAATTGTTCGGCGGAATTGACCGTCACTCAGAAAGCCGAGATCTTCGAGACTCATTTGCAGAAATCCAAAGTGGGCTGGGCTCATTTGTGTGCCGCCCTGTTGATGAAGGAAGGTTATATCAGCCGGGTGTACACCACTTCCCCGGACCCGCTGTTGGAGCGGGCCTGCACGCTGGTCGATGTGTTCCCGACGGTTTACGATTGCACCGTGGGGACCATCACCAAACCGGATTTGATCCCTCCCAAGGCGATCATTCATCTGAACGGACAGGTGCTGGGAGCGGTGCCCGGACCCCTGGACGGTGTATTTTCCGGCGCGGGACGCTACGGTCCCTGGCTGATTATTGGATACAATCCCGATCCTCAGGACCCGGTATATGAGCAGATCGCCTGGCTGGATCAAATTCACAATGGCCTGCTCTGGGTATTTTCCGGAAGCCGCCCACCCCCGGGCTATATTCAGGACCAGGTGTTCAACAAGGCCAGCAATCAATACACCCATGCCGAGGACCCGGACACCTTTCTGGTTTCATTGATCCGCATGATGAAAATGGGATCCCCCGATCTCATCAGTTTCCCCTTCACGTTTCTGGGCCATTGGCTGAAGAAGGTGTCCTCCTATCCCGCACCCGGCCAGAAAGAAGGTTTGATTATTTCGGATATTTCCATCAAGCAGGCCCGAGCGGCCATTCAGCAATACGAAGGCCCCGAGCGGGCAAGCGACATTGGAGAAGACGAAGAAGCCGCCGGCGGGGTGGACGATCCGGATTTGTTGAAAGCCATTCAGGCGGCGCGCACCGGTTTGATGGCTGGCAAACCGCAGAAAATCATCGAGCAACACAAACAGTATGAGGAAACACCTTCCATTCAGTTGGGCCACCTGCTGCACTGGGCTTACCAGGTGGAAGGGGACACGGCTTTGGAAGAGGCCGCCCAGCTGTCCGGCCAACAGGCTCTCGAAAAATTAAGGACCGCCCAGGCCCGTTATGAAATGGCGCTCTCGATCCAGCCGGATTCCGCTGCAACGTTATTCAAAGTGGGCCAACTGATGGTCGAGCAGGCCGAGGTGTTGTCGGACAAAACAGGTCCTCAAAAATTGGGGCAGGCCGCCGAACAATTCCAAAAGGCTCTCAAGTTGAATCCAGATTTGTTTGAAGCCCGTTACGGACTGGGAATGGTGCTGACGGATTTGGCCGGCCAGAAATCCGATCAGGAATCGGACGCTTTGTACGAATCGGCCACCAGGGAATTTCAGGAAGGGCTTCGCATTCAGCCCAATCATCCCGATGCCGCGTATGGCGCGGGACATCTGCTGTTCATTCAAGCCCGCCGCAAAAAGGGCGCTGAAGCCGTCCGGCTATATACGCAGGCGATGGAGATGCTCAAAATCGCCCTGCAAGGCAATTCGGGCAGGATTGAAGCCATTCTTGAATTGGGGCAATCTCTCTTTATTCTTTCGAAAACTAAAAAAGGCGACGACGCCGACCGGTTCCTGATGATGGCCGAAGAGAAATTCCAGCAGGCCGTGCAAATTGATATGGCGCATGCTGAGGCCCAGTTCGGATGGGCCGACGTCCTGATGGAACGGGCGTCTCTGAAAAACGATGAGATGTCCGACCGGCTTTTCAGCAAAGCGTTTGAAAAATACCAGGAGGTTCTGAAACTCAAGCCGGATATGCATCGCGTCAATTTCCGGTGGGGTGTGGGGCAGTATAATCTGGCCCGGAAAAAATCCGGGAAGGAAGCCGCCGATCTGCTCAAAGAGGCTGCGGCAAAATTCGAGCAGGGACTCGAACGCAATCCCAAAAGCATCGAAATTATGACCCGTCTGGGCCGCCTGTATTTCGAACTGGGGAATCTGCATAAGGGGTCCAATGCGGATACGCTTTATTCCCAGTCGATGGACCATTTTTTTGGCGTGATCAAACTGCAACCGAAAAACTTCGAAGCGCTGTCACAGGTGGGGAATGTTTATTACCATCTTTCCATGAATAAGGAAGGCCGGGAAGCCGAAAACCTGCTCAAAGCCTCCATTGAAAAATATCAGGACGCCCTCAAGATCAAAGCCGATTACAGCTGGGCCATCGTGTTATGGGGCAATGCCCTGTTCCGGCTGGCGTCTCTCAAGGAGGATGGCACCGGCGACAAACTGTTCGACGAGGCGGAGAAGAAATATGAGCAGGCGCTCAAGATTCACCCCAACGATACCACCGCCTTGACCAATTTTGGATCGATCCTGCTGAAGCGCGCCAAAAATTTAAAGGCAGATCAGGTGGGCGATGTGCTGGAGAAGGCGGTTCACTCCTTTCAGGCCGCCATAGAAGTCCAGGAGAACAATCCTGAAGCGCTTAACATGATGGGAGAAGGATTGATCGCGCAGGCCAACAGCAAAAGAGGCATCAACGCTCACCCGCTGTTGGCCGAAGCCAAAGGAGTTCTGCATAAGGCCGAGGAGCATCAACCGGGTTCCGGGTGCTACAACATGGCGCGGCTCCAGGCCCAGCTGGCCAACGAAACGGGATGCCGTCAATGGCTCGAGCGGTGCAAAGAACACAATGTCCTTCCGGAGCTGAAGGTGCTCAACGCAGAAATCCTGTTCACCTCCGTGCGGGAATCGAAATGGTTCAAAAACCTGGTGACCGCCGAAGCGCCCAAGGAGGAGGAAAAGGAAAAGGAAGGAGTTCGCAAGAAAACACCCGTTGCCGCCGAAGGCAAAGAGCCGGGCCTCTCCTCGAAAGAAAATTCCAAACCCGCCGCCAACGCCTGACGCTTCGACCGTCCGAAGACGCCGACCGATGGATTCCGTTCCGACTGCTACAGGATGAAAATGGATAACGTATGAACGCACTGCTCGCTGGGGTATCGGCGTTAGTTCTGTACGCGGCCTCCGCGCCGGGAGTGGTACAGCAGAAGGAGGACCCGTTCGAAAAAGGAATCCTTCTTTACGAGCAGGGGAAATACGGGGAATCTATTCCCTATCTCGAAAAAGCGTTGAACCGTTATCCGGAAGGTTCCAATATTTTGTGGAACCTTGGGTTGGCTTCGGCCGCGGCGGGACAGCAGGAAAAAGCCCTCACCTACTGGCAACGCTACCATACGCTCCGCTCCGAGGACTGGCAGGTGCTTCCCAAATTGATTCAAACCTACCAGGCCCTGGGCCGCATCGAGCCAAGGAATGAATCCCTGGCAGAACTGTTACGCCTCCGCGCGCAAACCCAAGACCCGCAATTTCTGGAAACCCGGTTGTTCTGCCGGGAGCAGTTCAAGATGAATGGACGGCTGGTCCTGGCGTATCAGTTTTTCGAGCCATCGGGAGAGTGGATGCAGTTATACCGATTTTCGGTGACCGACGCCGGGGGCAAGGAAGCATATTTCATTTCTCTTGGAAGTTATGAAATGACCAACCAGATATCCAAGGAGCTGGGAGATATCAAGGAGGACGAACGGCTGTATCATTTCGACGGATACTATCCCGATGAGGTTCACAAAACCTTCGGCTTCCTCAATTCAAAAACCGCCCCTTCCTACGATGCCATCCGGCCCACCGTTGTTGAAATCCTGAAAGGTGAAATCAAACCGGTGTCTTCATCCCAGTTTAAATAATTTTTCGGCCACGCGGCGGTTCAGGGTTTGGGTACGGCGGCATCCCGGGCGAGAAACCGTTTCACGTCTTCCAGGTTTTGCGTCTGGCCGCAATCGGGGAGCGAGTTCAAAAACTGTTTGCCGTAACTGCGCTGGGTCATACGCGAATCCAGAATCGCCACCACTCCTTTATCGCTGCGCTTGCGAATCAGCCGGCCGAATCCCTGACGCAGTTGGATGATGGCGCGCGGAATCTGGTAATGCCGGAAGGGATTGATCGACCGCCTTTTCATGTCCTCGATCCGCGCTTCGATCAACGGCTCCGTCGGTACGTCGAACGGCAGTTTGGTGATGATCACGCTCGACAGCGCGTCGCCGGGAATATCCACCCCCTGCCAAAACGAATTGGTGCCGAAAATCACCGAAGGCTTATCCTTGAATCGCTCGATCATCCGGCTGGGTGCCAGGTCTCCCTGTTTCAAGATCTGGTACTGATTTAACCGAGGGTCCAAAATCCGGTGCACCCGGTTGAGAATGTCGTAGCTGGTGAACAGAACGAAGGTTTTTCCGCCGGCGGCCTCGATCAGGTCCAGTGTCCGGTCGGCCAGGGCGGCGACGTATTTCTCCACATCCTCGTTCGGTTCCGGCATGTCCGGCGGCAGGTACAGGAGCGCCTGGCTCGGGTAATCGAACGGCGAGTCGAGGGTTGTTTCCTCTTTCGGCGTGCAACCGATCCTTTCCTTAATATGTTCGAAGCTGTGGTTGGTGGTTAACGTGGCGGAGGTGAGGATCGCCCGGTCGATTTTGGAGAACACCTGTTCACGCAGTTCTTCGTTGATGTTAATGGGCATACCCCGCAGGGTGGCGCGCACGAACCGCTTTTTGGGCGTCACCTCCAGCCAGTACACATACTCCTTCATATTCTGGTTGAGCAGAGCCGAGATGGTATTGTTGTATTCAAACACCCGGCCCGCGGCGGCGGAGACCTCCAGTTGTTCCTCCTCCGTGGTCACCCGCTGTTCGAGGGCTTTCAACGCCTCGTGCAGATCCTGCAGGGGAATGAACAGCGTGTTGTTCACCGAGGGTGGACTGTAAAAACGCAGGGTGCGCTCGTTACGCCCGAAGGTATCGAGCAGGTTTTGAAAAAACGCTTCAGCGGTGATCCGCACCTTACTGACCCGTTGTTTGATTTCCACCGTCAGATCGTCGCGAATGCGGGTCAGCGTGCCCCGCCGGGTTTTGGGGTTGTACAGCCGGTCCAGAAAATACAGCAGGCCCGAGTTGGAGAACTCCAGCCCCAGAAATGAAGTAGCGGCATCTTCCAGATTCTGCGCTTCATCGAACACCACCGCGTCGTACCGGGGAAGCACCGCCCCATTGTTCGCCACGTTGGCGAAAAACAGATGATGGTTCACGATCAGCAGATGCGCCCCGAACCATTTGCGCCGCTCCTTAAAATAAAAACATGAATTGAACGTTTCGCACTGTTTGCCCATGCATAAATCTTTCTGCCGCCCGACCTCCTCCCAAACCGAGGACATCGGCTCGAACGGCAGGTTGTTGCGAAACCCCGATTCCGTTCGACCGGCCCATTGAAAAATTTCGTTCAACTGTTCATCCTCGTTCACGTTGCCGAACAGGCGGGTCTGGCTGGCGCGTTTCATCCGCCTCAGCGAAAGGTAGTTTTCCGACCCGAGGCACAGCGAATATTTGAAGGGTAGGCCCAGCGTGTTTTGCAGAAAAGGAAGGTCGTGATTGACGATCTGCTCCTGCAGGGTTTTGGTGTAGGTGGAGACGATCACCCGGGTCTCATTTTCCATCGCCCACAGCACTGCCGGGATCAGGTAGGCGAGGCTTTTGCCGGTTCCGGTGCCGGCCTCCACCATCAGATGATGGCCCTGCTCCAGAGCGGCGGAAACCCCTTCGGCCATCGCCAGCTGTTGCGGGCGAAACTCGAAGGTATCCAGTTTTTGCGACAGCACTCCGCCGCTTTCGAAATAAGTTTTGATGTCGGCGACATTCACAACCTCGCATGGTATGTGGGAACCGTTTGGGGGTAAAGGTTTATTTGGATGAACGGCAGTCGGGAATAAAATTTTACGGTTCCAACAGTTCCGGCCAGGGCGCCGCTTCATTATTTGCCCTATCTGCCTAAAGAGATTAGTTGTAAGGGGTTAACCCGTTCCCCCCGCTGGGCCCCATCTAACTAATTGAGATTAATGGGGTTATATGAGTGCTGGAGGGAATTAGGGTTTGAATTTGGCAAATCTTAATTGTAAGATGGCGGGGTCTGGTAGTATGGGAATAATCCCCAAATTATCAATAGGTTAATCCCTCTCTCCGAACCTTTTCTTGCTAAGGAGCTTCACCATGAAAATCCTTTCATCCCTCCTGGTACTGGTGTTCCTGTGGACCGCAAACGCCACCGCCGCCGATGCCACCGCCCAACAGGAATTGCTCAAGGACGCGAAGTCCGTGATGGAAGAAATAATGAGCACGCCCGATTTGGAAATTCCCAAAGGTCTCATTTCAAAAGCGAAAGCGGTCATTATCTTTCCCTCAATGTTCAAAGGGGGGTTCTTTGTTGGCGCCCGGTATGGTAACGGAGTGGCCACCGTACGGGATTCCCAAACCGGCTTTTGGGGACCGCCCTCATTCATCACCACTCTGGGCGGAAGTTTCGGTTTTCAGTTCGGAGTGCAGGTAGTAGACCTGGTGTTGGTGGTGATGTCGGAGCGCGGAATCAAGGGTCTGCTGGAAAATAATTTTTCCCTGGGTGGAGACATAAGCGTCACCGCCGGTCCGGTCGGCCGTTACGCCGAGTTGGGAATCGACATTATGTTACAGGGAGACATGTATTCGTATTCGCGCAGTCAAGGCATTTTCGGCGGGGTGTCGCTGAAGGGTACCGTCATCAAGCCGAACCTGCGTTATAACCAGGAGTATTACAACGCCGAACTGACGCCGCAGGAAATCATGATGGGAGGAGCGGTGAAACAACTACCCAAATCCTCCAAGGGGTTGATCAAATATTTGAACCAGATGGCGCCTCCCATAAAGCCTGGCGATGAGAAGAAGGTTTATCAGAACTGGACGGACAATCCCAAGTACGGTCTCGTTCCCGGACAGGGTCCCCGGTATGCGAAACAAGCCGCGCAGAGGGGTTTTGCCGTTTCTCAGGAGGGCTTTAAACCCAGGGTGATGGCCCAAAACTCGGTCCCCCGTCAGCCTGCGCAACCCGCACGACAACCCAGGAAACAATCGTCACCGCTCTGGTAAACGAAAGACAGAAAGCGTTCCGGGAGAATCAGACCGGCCCGTGGAACCGTATCAGGTTCCCGGGCCGGTAATTTTTTCACGCAGGCGCGCGCTGATCATGTCCAGTGTAATCACCACCAGGGCAATCGCCAACAGCGCCGTGCCCGCCTTGTGGTATTGGAGCAGGTTGATCCATTGCTGGAGTAGAAACCCAATGCCCCCGCCCCCGACGAATCCGATGATCGTGGACATCCTCACATTGATATCCCACCGGTAAAACCCCAGGGCCAGAAACTGCGGCACCACCTGCGGCAGAACCCCGTACAACACTACTTGCAGAGGCCGTGCCCCGGTGGCGGTGATGGCTTCCACTGGACCCGGGTCGATGCTCTCGATCTGCTCGGAAAACAATTTGCCCAGAGCCGCGGTACTGTGCAACCCCAACGCCAGCATGCCGGCGAACGGGCCGATGCCCACCCACACCGCAAACAGGATCGCCATGATCAACGGTTCGATGGAGCGCAGGACATTAAATAATGTACGCACCATGTAGTAAACCGATGTGCCGGTGGTGCTGTGCGTCATTAAATTACGCGCTCCCAGGAAACTCAAAGGCCCCGCCAGAAAAATCGCCAGAGTGGTGGCCATCAATCCCAGAAAAATGGTTTCGACAATTTTCTCCGCCGTTAATTTCAACGTGTGACTGAACCGCCAACCGCCGGTCTCCCAACTCAGCACGGCGCGGACGATTTGCCGGTCACCCCGGGCGGTGGGCGGCACGATGATTTCCTTATAGAACCGGCCGTCGGAATCGGTCGCGATCTCCCCCAGCGGAAATTCCTGTTCGATGGAGTTCACCCTGAAGAGTTGGCCGTTTCGTTGCCCGGGCAAATGAAACCCTTCGACACTCAGCG
>JAPUGN010000063.1 GCA_027298165.1 Nitrospinota bacterium | reverse complement strand
CGCCTGGATCAATGACGAGGTGGTCGGCATCGGCATCCGCGACGGGGAGCGTGTGATCCAACCCACGCTCGACAATGTGCGCACCGGACGTTTTCCCATCGCCCGCAACCTGAACCTGATCACCGCCGGTGAACCTCAAGGTGCGGTCAAACAATTCATCGATTACCTGCTGAGTGAGGATGGCCAGAAACGGGTCGCCGAAAGCGGGTATATTCCCATTCAATGGCCGCACGCCCTCTCCCGGGTGGCGGGTCAACTTTCCCCATGATAAAAAGACCTTTGCATAACGCGGGAACTAAAATATTCCTCCCCTTACTAAGGGGAGGATACAGGTGGGGTTGGTTTTGACTGGATCACTGAATAAACCCAAAAAACAAGGTAAGGGTTATCATAACCTCCCCTGTATCCCGAAAGGGGACCGGCATTCTGGTTGACCGGTCTTGCCGCGGCCATTTCCGCCGGGACCATCGGTCTATTGTTTGTCAGTCTGGTGGTGGAAAGCGTTCCGGTTTTTAAAACCGAGGGGGTTGCCTTCCTGTGGGGCACCGACTGGTTCGCAGGCGAAGTCTACGGAGCCTTGCCGATGATTTACGGTTCGTTGATCGTCACCGGACTGGCCGTCGTGATGGTCCTGCCGTTTGCGTTGGGCAGTGCGATCCTCACCTCGGAATTTCTCTCCGGCCGTGTGCGCCTCGTGGTCAAAGCCGCCATGGAACTGCTGGCGGGCGTGCCCGGCATTCTCTACGGGCTGATGGGCATTGCGCTGTTGGCGGTCTGGGTGCGCGATCTGTTCGGACTGATCGACGGCAACACCCTGTTCACGGCGGGCCTTCTGCTGGCGGTGATGATTCTGCCGACGGTGATGACCCTGGCCGAAGACGCCCTGCGCGCCGTCCCCGGCGAAACCCGCGACACGGCGCTCAGCCTGGGGCTGACTCGCATGGAGACGGTGATGCAGGTGGTGGTGCCGCAGGCGTTACCCGGATTGGCCGGGGCGGTGTTTTTGGGACTGGGACGCGCCATGGGCGAGACCATCGCCGTCATGCTGGTCATCGGCGGCATTGACCGCATTCCCCAACCCTGGTTCGACCTGTTCGCGTCGGGGCAAAACATCCCCTCGAAAATAGGACGCGAGGCCGCCGAAGCGCTCGGCTTCGACCTGCAGTGGAGCGCGCTCATCGCGCTGGGGTTGGTATTGTTTATGATGGTGATGACGTTGACCACCGCCGGCCATTTTCTTTTGAGGAAAGCCCGATGAACCCCCGCCTCTGGAAAGAACGGGCGACGATCCTCATCCTGTATGGGCTGACCGGTTGCGGCTGTCTGGTGCTGGCGGTGATTCTGACAACGGTAATCATGAAGGGCGCCCCCGCCCTCAGCGGCGAATTTCTATTCGAAGAGTCGCGCAACTTCGGGTCGGAAGGCGGCATATTTTATCAGATGATCGGTACTCTCATTTTAATGGCCGGCGCGGCCATCGTGTGTCTGCCGGTGGCTTTGGGATCGGTTTTGTTTCAAACCGAGTTTTTGCATTCCCCGCCACTCAAAAAAATGTTTCGCTTTCTCATCTATTCGCTCAACGCCGTGCCTACCATTATTTTCGGATTGATCGGTTACCTGTTCTTCGGCGTGTTGCTGGATGCCGGGGTGTCGTGGGTGACGGGCGTGTTGATTCTCGCCGTAATGATTCTGCCGACCCTCCACGTCAGCATTCACGAGGCGGTGGAATCCATTCCGGATCATTACCGGGAAGCGGGGCTGGCGCTGGGCCTGTCGCCGGGCCAGCAGATGCGCGCCGTCATCCTGCCGCAAAGTATGTACGGCATGGTCACCGGAACCCTGCTGGGACTGGCCCGGGCGGCGGGGGAAACGGCGGCCATCATGTTCACAGCCACCGCGTTTTCCGGCGTGCAATTGCCGCAGTCGTGGACCGAGCCGGTGACCACTCTGCAGACCCACATTTTGGTGCTGGCGCAGGAAGCGACGAATCCCAAGGCCCTGACCCATGCCTGGGGCGCCGGTCTGGTTCTGTTGACGCTCGTGTTTATTTTAATTGCGGCGACGCTCTGGATGCGATCGGGCATGGAAATGGAGGCGGAACGATGACCGAAAACGTATACGCCATTCAACTGGAAAACGTGCGCCTCAGTTATTCCGGCAAGGCGGTGATCGATGGGGCGTCATGCGCGATCCGCAAAAACGCGGTGACGGCGGTGGTGGGTCCGTCGGGGAGCGGCAAGTCCACTTTGCTCCGGACGCTGTGCCGGATGAACGACCGCATCCCCGGGTTCCGGGCGGAAGGCAGCGTGCGGGTCCTGGGGCGCGTTATCCTCGATCCGGGGATCATGGTGTATGAACTTCTCTCACGGGTGGGAATGGTGTTCCAGAAACCCTGCGTGTTTCCCAAATCGATTTATGAAAACGTCGTCTTCGGTCTCAGATTTCATGCCTCCCCCAACGGTGAAAATTTTTCCGAACGGGCGGAACGGGCCCTGCGCGACGCGTTTTTGTGGGACGAGGTCAAAGACCGCCTGGATCAACCGGCGCACATTCTGTCGCAGGGCCAGCAACAGCGGCTGGCGATGGCGCGCACCCTGGCGGTCGACCCGGAAATCCTGCTGATGGACGAGCCGACCTCGGCACTCGATCCCAAATCCTCGAACGCTATTGAAGATTTAATCCTGTCGCTCAAGGACCGCCACACGATCATACTGGTGACGCACAGCGTCGAGCAGGCCGAGCGGGTGGCCGAAGACCTCATCTGCGTCGACGACCAAACCGTCTGCCACAAACCCTGCCAACGCCCCCTCCCGGGGGAGGGTACCGGCTGAACCAAAAAAAAATCTCACCACAGAGGGCACGGAGAGCACAGAGAAATTAACCACAGATAAACACAGAAGAAAATTTAATATTCTTCCCCTAACTAAGGGGAGGATATAGGTGGGGTTGGTTTTAAAATATTTGTAGTTGCCCCATTTATGGGGCGGGTTGAGGTATCCGAGAAATCGTTTTGCCTTCATAAAGCATGGCATGGTCGCCCGAGTTATCACGTGCAAACCAAGCCATCTGTCCGTTATTATTGATCACGGGCGAATAATCGTCTGTAGAGTTATTTGTTACCTGTGTCGTATGAGTCCCGTCGTAGAGAAATATTTCCCAGTCTGTGCCATCATGACCATTCCAGACTACATGTCCGTTATCATTGATTGTGGGTGAATAATCCCAAGCTGAGTTGTTTGTCAACTGAATCGTTTTTGTACCGTTGAAAAAAAGTATTTCGTTGTCCGCGCCGTCGTATCCAGCCCAGACCACTTGACCAGAGTTATTGATCTGAGAGAAAGAGTCGCTGAGTTTGGGAGTATTAGAAATATTGGTTGTCTTTCTTTTTTTGGGATCATAAAAGAAAACCTCGAAGTTCGCGTCATCAAATCCGCCCCAAACTGCTTGGCCGGAATTGTTGATTTGGAGGGAAAAAACTCGTCTAAACTCTCTGGTAATAATGGTTGCCTTGACCCCTTCGTACAGGAAAACCTTGGATTTGGGGCATCCTGTCCGATCCAGATCACTTGGCCATTGTCATTAATCTGTGGGGTATTGTTGCTGATTTTGCTGTTCGTAAGCTGGAGAATTTGGGTGCCGTCGAAAAAGAATATCTGAGATTTTTTCCCAACTTCTTCTTGCCAAACGATTTGTCCGTTGTTGTTTATTTGAGGAAATCTTTTCCAAGAAGAGCTTTTTTTTGTAATTTGAATGGTTTCGGTGCCGTTAAAAAAGAATATTCCGCTGACGGTGGAAAAAAAAGGTTCATAACTCTTTCCAGTCACGCCAATCCAAACTACTTGGCCATTATTGTTAATTTTAGGAGAATGGTCCCAAGAAGAATTCTTCGTAAGTAGGGTAGTCTTCTTGCCGTTATAAAAGAATACACTGGGATACATAGACCAGATTACCTGGCCTTTGGCATTGATCTGGATGTCAGAGGTTGGAGGTGCGCTTTCATCTATCCCGTGACCTGTCGCTGGGGAGGATGTTATCAAAGATACGGCAACCCACAGTGTGATCAGGGAGTAGAGCACCGCCAAGATGTTTTTTCTGACAAGTATTGTTCTCATTATTCGATTTCTCCAGATGTAGTTCCAATTTAATCACATTAGCCTAAAGAGTTAATAATTAAGTCATGGTAGCGGGGGCATAATCCCCTTTAAATGGGGCGGGGAAGGGCCTATAATTCTCGTGAGTCCCATAAGCATGTGAACCCGAGTTCGGCGATGAAGAGACAGAAAACCCGAAATAGCGAATTTGTATTTTCGACCGGCGACGAGGCGTTGTCGACTCTTGGAGAAGAGCTCCGCCAGAAGTATCCGGAGATGTTGGAGAAGTTCGAGCGCCTGCAGGGATCGGACCCGGTGGTCCGCCGCCTGGTGGACACGGTGCGCGATCTCATGCCTTACGATTGGCAGGATTCCGAGCAGTTTTATGAGGGGGCGTTGTTCTGCGTGCGGGGGCATTACCTGGGCGCTCTGGGGATGTTTTCCAAAATTCTCGAAGAGGAACCGGAAGCGTATCCGGTGCATCACCTGCTTGGCTATGTGTGCGGGAGCATGGGCAAATACAAAATGGAGGTGGACTATTACCGCAAGGCCATCAAGGTGAAGCCCGACTACCCGCAGGTGCATTACGATCTGGCGCTGGCCTACTGGATGCTCGGCAAGGAAAACAAAGCCTACGCCACCATGAAGCAGGGCGTGGCGATTAATCAGGATTTTGCGGTGGCCGACCATTGGCTGACCTTCGCCTCGGACCACCTGGGCCGTTATCAGGACCCGGACGGATTGGGTGAAAAGGAGGAAGGGGAAAAGGTCCGGTGCCTGACTCAGGCGTATTATCTTTTGGGCATGGCTTATCTGGATTACGACTTGAACTGCAACGCGCGGTCTGCTTTCAAGAACGCGACGAAGCTGGATGAAGATTACGCAGACGCACATTACCAGTTGGGAGCGTTGCACTTCAAGAAACTGCGCAATCTCAAACGCGCCCGCAAATATCTGGAGACTGCAGAATCCTTGTACACCCAGACCGGCGATCTGGCGCGGGCCGGTTTGGCGCATCAACTGTTGGCCTCGGTGGACGAGGTGCACGACCCGCAACAGGCGGCGGAGAATTGGCTGAAAGAGGGACTGCGCCTGCAACAGCTGGGGCAGTATCAAAGTGCGGTGGACGCCTACAAGAAAGCCATCGCATTTCATCCGGATTATGTCGACGCGTATTACAATATGGGAATCGCCTACGGCAGTCTGCAGGACATGGGTCAACCTAAGATAGAAAACGCCATCGGCGCGTTGAAGCATGCCGTGCGATTGCAACCCGATTTCCTTCATGCCCAGATCGCTCTCGGCGCGTCGTATATTCGGCGTGGTGATTTTCAGGATGCGGTGGACCTGCTGGAGCAGTCAGCACACCTGGCGCCCAACGACTACAATGTGTTTTACTACCTGGGCACGGCGATACGCATGATGGGCAAGGTCGACGAATCGCTTTCCATTCTCGAAAAGGCCGTGTCGCTGGCGCCGGATTCGGTGCATGCCCGGTTTTCACTGGGATTGGCGTATTACGATTCCAAACGCCTGGAGCTGGCGCGCGACGAGTTTCTGAATACGGTGCGCATCCGTCCGGATTTTGCGGACGCGCATTTTCTTCTGGGCAATCTCTATCATTCCCCGCTCGAAGATTCGGAGCGCTCCATGTTCCATCTGAAAAAAGCCGAGAAACTCTATGCCAAACTCAAGGATTACCCGAAAGTCTCCCGCGTCCGGGAACTGATGGCTACCCAACCGGTGTGATGAATCCAGTTTCCCCTCTTCATAAATGCATTGCAGGATGGATAGCAGTGACGGGGCTCTTGTTTTGTTTCGGGACTGGAGTGACCGCCACGTCCGCCAACACCGAAACCGAGCAGGAGATCGATGCCATGTCCGCCCTGCAGATGGCGGAGCTTGCGTTGGTCGACACCCTGTATTATAAATTCGATCTGTGGTTCCCGCGGTTCGAGCGCAGGATCCGGCAACTGGAATCCCGCCCCCGGACTCTCCCCACCCAGATGGAACTCCTGCGTTTTTATTTTTACATGGCCGGATTGAACGGCGAATTGACCCATGTGCTTTCCTTCACCAGTACGTTCTCCATTGAAAAAATCCAAAAGGATTTTCTTTATTACAGCGGCAAGGCCAAGGACCTGGCGGAGACGCTTCTGGAAAACTCGAAGCTTTCCCAGGAGGACCGCGCCGACGCGTATTTTTTTCTTGGTTTGTCGGAAGGCTACATGGCTCTTTTGGAATATGGCGAGGGGCATTTGCTGAGTGCGTTGATCGACGGCCTGAGAGCGGACAACCATCTGGAAGACGCGCTGGAGCTGGACCCCGGTCACGCCGACGCGCATGTGGGCCTGGGTGTGTACCGGTACGGCAACACCCGTCTGGGCGGGCTGGGCAATTTCATCATGCAGTGGGGGCAGGATCTCCGGCTGGTGGGACTGCGCCATATCGAAAAAGCCCTGGAGAAACAGATTTTATCACGCCCGCTGGCGATCAAAACCCTGATCTGGTTTTATATTTCCGAACAGCTCAACCCGGACAACGCGGACCTTCCCGACGACAATCCGCTGTCCCCGTATGTTGCGCGATCGCGCACGCTGTATCTGCTGGACCAATACGAGCGGCTTTATTTCACGAACGTGCCTGAAGGCTTTACCGGCAACAAGGGACTGGCCATGATGAAAGCTATTCAGTTCGTCATGGACCGTGACTATGCGCAGGCACTCGAACAGTTTCAAAAAAATCTGAAGATCTGCGACACCCTCATCCGTGATAAGAAACTCCAACTCAACCCCAAATATTTGGATACGGTGAAGGCCGGAGTCAAGTTCTGCAAATTGATGATGGCCGCTGCTGGCGCCGCAGGCGGGTCTGATTCCAAGACTTGTGTTTTGGTCCGGGAGCAGATCGACTTCATCGATAACGGCGGCACTATGATTGAATACGAAACCTCCAAAATCCGCGAGGAAATCCAGGACGTGTTCTACCACCAACTCACAAACGTGTCCTCCCGCCTGAAATGTCTTTCTTGAGGCGAAATCCCACCGCTCTTTAAGCTGTAAGGAACCCGCTTCTCCTCCGACTACCTAATAACAAACACCGTTCAGGGGTTTTCGTGAAGTTCTATATTAAAAATATCGGCATGGCAGTGATCGGTTGGGGGTTGTTGTGGATCGTCCTGTCCGCCTGGGATTTTTCCCGGCACAGCATTCCGCTGAACGACATCCTGAGCGGTGGTCCGGCCAAGGACGGTATTCCCGCCATCGACCGGCCCCGGTTTGTGCCCGCCTCCAAGGCCAGCCGGACTTTTCTGAACGACGGAGACCGGATCATTGCGCTGGTGGTCAATGGCAAGAAGAAGGCCTATCCCCTTAAAATTCTTAACTGGCATGAAATCGTGAACGACAGCATCGGCGGACGCCGGGTGGTGGTGACGTTTTGCCCGCTGTGCGGAACCGGGATGGTGTTCGATGCTCACGCGGCGGGCAGGTCATTGAACTTTGGCGTGTCGGGCCTGCTTTACCGAAGTGACGTGCTGTTGTACGACCGGCAGACCGAAAGCCTATGGTCGCAGATCAAACAGGAAGCGGTGACCGGCAAGCTGATGGGCACTCGCCTGCAGTTGGTTCCTTCCACGCAGACCACCTGGGGCGCGTGGAAAAAGCAGCATCCCGATACGTTTGTGCTGTCCACCCAAACCGGGTATCACCGGGATTACGAGCGCGATCCCTACGAAGGCTATCTCACCAGCCGGGAGATTATTTTTCCAGTGGGTCCTTTGAATCACCGCTATCATCCCAAGGAGCAGGTTATCGGCATTGAGCTGGAAGGGTTGGCCAAGGCGTATCCGTTCAGCGAGCTGGCGCGGGTGAAATCGCCCTTCAAGGACAAGGTGGGAAAGAAAACGGTCTACGTTCTGTACGATTCAAAATCGCGGACCGCGACCATCAAAGATGCCTCGGGTAAGGAATTGCCGTCGGTGGTCGGGTTCTGGTTCGCGTGGCACGCGTTTCACAAAGACACACAGGTCTACACCGCGCCAAAAAAAATGAGTAGAAGTGATACACTATAAATTGAGGCTTTATAAGGAGCTTTTTTAATTTTATAAGAGGCGTAATGAAAAAGAAGATCGCTTTATTGTCGGTGATCGGGGCTGTGGTGGCGCTGTTTTTTGTGTTCGATCTGGGGCAATACTTGTCGCTGGAGAGTCTGAAATCGAACCGCGACTATTTGCGCGCGTTTTATGACGCCAACGCGGTGGCGATGGTTGCGGCCTTCATCGGGGTGTACATCGTGACGGTGGCGTTGTCTTTGCCGGGCGCGACGATTCTGACCCTGTGCGCCGGGGCGATCTTCGGGTCGGTGACGGGCACGTTGGTGGTGAACGTCGGCGCGACGATCGGCGCGACGCTGGCGTTTCTGGTGGCGCGGTTTTTACTGCGCGATTGGGTGGAGAAAAAATTCGGCGCAAAGCTCAAACCCTTTAACGACGGCTTCTCCAAAAATGCCATCAACTACATGCTGTTTCTCAGGCTGGTGCCGCTGTTTCCATTTTTCCTGATCAATCTGGTTTCCGGGTTGACGCAGATACGCCTGTCCGTATATTTTTTCGGGACGATGTTCGGCATCCTGCCGGGCACGTTCGTGTACGCCAACGCCGGGAGCAACCTGGCGTCGATTAACCAGTTGAGCGACATCGCCTCGCTCGAGGTCTTGGGCGCGTTTGCATTGCTGGGCCTGTTCGCCCTCATCCCCACCCTGTATAAATTTATCAAATCCAGAAACAATCCCCCGCCTGAATCCGACGGTGTCGATCAGGAAAGTTAAGCGTTAATACCTTTCAATTTCTTCAAGGTTGTTGAAAGGTGTTCAGTATTTTATTCCGCCTGGGGTTGGGGGGAGGGGTGGAGGTTGGATTTGAAGGTGGCGAAGATATCCTGGATCGGGGGAATGAGTTTGGCCTGCAACTCGTCGGGCACCCAGTTGATTTTTTCGACCGGCCAGTTCTGCACCTGTGCCACGTCCAATCCGTACTTGGAATAATAAGCCGCCAGGGTCTGCTCGTAACCGTGCACCAGCGCGTTCTCCAGAATCTTGTGGTACAGGTCGCGTATCTGCAGGGGATCGAACAAGCCTTCCAGAAAGGTCTGGGTCATATCCGCGATGAGGGGCTCGGCGTGCTCGAGAAAGTCCGGCGAGTGCGCTTTCTCGAGGGTGCGGTAGGTGATGATCACGTCCTGCAGGAGGTATTTGATGGTTTTGGGATCCGTCAGCACCGGGCCGCGCTCGGTATCCAGACGGTCCTTGAGTTCCTTCACCAGCCGCACCGAATCGTAAATGATGGATTGCTCCCAGTCGGCCTGGTTCCAGACGATGATCGGCTTCAACCAGTTGATCTTACGGTTGGCATCTTCCAGGTGCATGGTGATGGTGGGCCGCTTTTTGTTGCTGTGCGGCAGGCGGCCGCCCCACATCTTGAGGTCGAGCGCCAGCCCGTAGGGCAGAAACGCTTCCGCAAACGTCTTGAAGTAGACGCTCACCAATTTTTCCAGGTTCTCGTGTTCGTCGAGCGGGCTGTTCTGCGGCAGGTTGACGATGCAGTAAAACCGCCAAATTCTGCGCAGGGATTTACCGAAGGGATCGGCGATCAGGTACGTGCCGCCCCAGATGCCGGAGGTGATGGGCACGTCGATGTTATGTATTTGACGCATTCGGGAAGAGACACTCACCGCGACGTTACCATACAGCTCGTTCAGGTAGTAGAGGTTGATGCAGTCGTCTTCAGTAAATACCGGTCCAGAAGCTTTCGGAACATCCATGGCACATTCAGCTCGATTTTCAGCGGTTCGTGATCGTAGCAATATCACAACGGGCACAAAGGCTTTCTTCTTACCATATGAAGACCGCAATGTCTTGAATTTATTTCACACAAAGGGGTGCCGGGGCGGATTTCTGAATGTGTTTCCCCGCAGGGAGGAGCATGGAGTTTCGGGCCTTGGGTGGTGGGGGGGATTAGAATTCGTCTTCCGCGGATGGCCCGGTTTCGCTGATCACGATGACATGGTTTTTGTTAACCGCCATGAAAGGCACTTGGTACAGCAGTTTGCCGGATTCTTCGTCGTAGACGGCGGCGTTGGACACCGGAAGTTATTTATCCACATCGCTGTTCATCAAATCCAGGAGGCGCATGTTAGGCAGGCAATGAACGTCGCCCTCGATTTTCTCTCCGGCGGTCCGGATAATGGTGGTGATCTTAATTTTTTTGACCATGCTTTTATAGGCCATGCGAGTACGCCTCCTTAAGTGTTCTTTTTCCGGCTAAATAGCTGTAAATCCTAATATTAAAAGTGTAACGCCCGAAATCCTTAAAATCCAGTAAAACCTTTGCTTTT
>JAPUGN010000062.1 GCA_027298165.1 Nitrospinota bacterium | reverse complement strand
GTGGCGACCAGATCGTAATCCAGCGCGCCAGTGATGCGGACGGGTACGATGTCGCCCGGCTCGGCCTCGCACTGTTCGAGGATGACCTGCCCGTCGATGTCCGGACCCTGAAACGGCAGGCGGCCCAGCATGAGCAGACCGTCGTCGTCCAACCCCTCCACCAGCGCCGGATGGGTCTGGCCGATGCGCGCCCTGTTATTGCGGTGAACAATATCCCTTTGCGCAGACATTAATTGATCGCGCCTCGCTTCGCCCACCGCCGGGTCGACCTTGCCGTCATAATCGAACGCCGTGGTGCCCGGCTCGTCGGAATACGCGAACACGCCGAGGTGGTCGAACTCGACCTCGTTCACGAAATCGAACAGGTGCTGAAAGTGTTCGTCCGTCTCGCCGGGAAAACCGGTGATAAAGGTGGTGCGCAGAGCCACACCGGGGATGCGTGTGCGTAACTGGTCGATCATCTCGCGAACCCCTTTCTCCGACTCCTGGCGCTTCATGTGCTTCAGCATGAAATCGTGCGTATGCTGAAGCGGCACGTCGATGTATTTGCATACTGAGTCGATGCGCTGTACGGCGTCCATCAACTCCGTGGTCAACACTGTCGGGTAGTTGTAGAACAAGCGCAACCAGTCGACGCCTTCAACTTCCGCCATCGCTTCCAGTAAATTGATGAGACCGCGTTTCACGCCGAGGTCGTAGCCGTAGAGTGTGGTGTCCTGCGACACAAGGTTGATCTCCCTAACGCCACGCGCCGCCAGTTGCCGCACTTCGGCGAGTATGGAATCCGCCGGACGGCTCTGAATCGGTCCGCGCAGTTTCGGGATGATGCAGAACGCGCATTTGTTGGAGCATCCTTCCGCAATTTTGACATACGCGGAATAAAACGGAGTGGTCACCGCCCGTGCGCCGTAATCTTCGAAATACTGCGCGGGCTCATGCACGTGGTTGCGTTGGGAGTTGCGGGACGATCCGTTCAACAGATGTTTCAACAGGGGATACTGTTTGGTGCCGAGCAGGTGGTCGATTTCCGGAATCTCTTTGAGCAGTTCTTCGGGATGGCGCTCGGCCAGGCATCCGGTGACGATCAACTGCTGGCACCGGCCGCTGGTTTTGTGTCCGGCCATTTCCAAAATGGTGTCGATCGATTCCTTGACCGCCGATTGCAGAAAGCCGCAGGTGTTGACGATGATGACATCGGCCTCGGATTCATCCGGCGTGATCTCATAGCCGGACGCGCCGAGATCGCCCAACACGGCTTCGGAGTCCACCAGATTCTTCGGGCAGCCGAGGCTGACCATGCCTATTTTTTTGGGCGTCCTGTTCATGAAATCTTAAGTGAGAGTGATTCCGGCATCATACAACATGCAGGTTGGAATAGGGAAATATTAGGTTACGGAGAGCGGGACTTCAATGCCGCGCCGACTTAAGTTTCTTTGCCAGGCGGCGCAACAGTTCGGGATAATCGTGTTGCTTGAGCACTTTGTTGAACTGGGTGCGCAGGTTGTTGCGCATGCTCACCCCGTCGAGCACCACGTCCACCACCCGCCAGCGCCTGGAATCCTGCTCCAGCACAAACTCGAGCCCGACTTCCCCTTCATCGGAATGCAGTACGGTGAGCAGCACCTTGGCCCGCTTGCCGTCCATCCGTGTGGGGGCATAGGTGAGGTCCATGGCCCCGAAGAATTTGGAGGAATTGGGAAAGGCGACATACCGGAACAGGTCTTCCAGAATTTGCACGAACCGATCCTGCTCCTCCTTGCTACGCTGTTTCCAATGCTTTCCGAGCGTTTTTTCGCTGACCTGCCGGACGTTCATATACGCCACCGCCCGGCGGGAAATCTTTTCGTTGGCCTGCCGTTGCTCCGCCGTCAGGGATTTCTCGGGATGCATCTTTTGGATCGACTGGATCAGCTGTTGCACGGCGGCTTGCGGATTGTCCGCAAGGGCGGAATCCGGAACCGGCCCGGCCAACCCCATCAGCGTGAAAACCGCCAGAAACTGTAAGATTTTAGAAATTTTCATGACTTAATTATGATACATTGACGCATTGGCGAAAACCGGGTTTTACCCCAAAGCAGGGGTTAAAAGCCTCAGTATAACGTAAATCATGAACGGTACGACTCCAAATTTTGGACGCAGACTCTCAGGGATGGCCGGCGCGGCGATGCTGGTCCTGGCCGTGGCCGGACCCGCCACGGCGATGGAAAACGTCCATGCGTCCCCGTCCTGCAACTTGTATGCGGGAGAACAAGTGGTGGATTCTTTGCAACAGCGGGAAGGGGATTTGAAAAATGAGCTTCTGGGTTCTGCATCGCCGGCCATAGGAGATCATTGCGAAATAGCAAATATTCATTATCAGCTGGCCCGGATGCTTCCCGACCGGCAGGCGCAATATCTGAAATCCTGTATCGATCATTCGCAGAGAGCCATTCTGCGCGATTCCCAAGCAGGGGTTGCCTACTTTTTCAAGGGGCTGTGTATCGGCCGCCTCGGGGAAATGCGCGGCATGTGGGGGAGCCTCCAGATCATCGAGCCGTTTCGTAAAAATATGGAGGTCGCCGCCCAAATCAACCCGGCGCTCGACCGCGGCGGTCCACATCGCGCTTTGGGCCGTTACTATTTCAAACTGCCCTGGATCCTCGGTGGAGACATTCATAAATCCATCGACCATCTGTTGCAGGCGGTGTCTCACGGTCCAGCTTACTGGGAGAACCATTTTTTCCTGGCCGAGTCTTATTTCAAAAATAATCAATACCTCAAGGCGCGGTCCGAACTGCAACAGGCCATGGATAGGGCGTCGCTGTTGAACGATGACGATCCCGACAGCCAAACCCGCACTGTGGAATTTCAAGGCTTGATGCAAGCCATCGAACGCAACATTCACTGAGGCCCCATGCTTCAGGAAATCCGGATCACCAACTTCGCCATCATTGAAAACCTCGCTATCGAGTTTCATTCCGGCCTCAACGTATTGACCGGTGAAACCGGCGCGGGGAAATCGATCATCATCGACGCGCTCAACCTGATTCTGGGAGGCCGCGCCGATACCGACACCATCCGCTCCGGCGCCTCCACCGCCACGGTCGAGGCCTGCTTCATCCTCCACGATTCCACCACGCTGGCGATGATCGCCGATCTCGGCATTGACGTTGACAACGGCGAAGTGATCATCAAGCGCATCATCTCCAACAGCGACAAAAACCGGGCCTACCTCAACAACAGCAACCTCACCGTCGCCGCCCTGTCCGCCATCGGCAACCGGCTGATCGACATCCACGGCCAGCATGACCACCAGTCCCTGGTCCACCCGGAAACGCACGTGGACCTTCTCGATCATTACGGCGGACTGATGACGGACCGCGCCGAGTTTCAGAAACACTACGCCGCATACCAGAAAACCCTGCAGACGCTGAAGCAGATTCAGACCAATCAGGGCGAGCGGCTGCAACGGCAGGACCTGCTCAATTTCCAGATCGGTGAAATTGATAAGGCCGGTCTGTCCGTCGGCGAAGACGACGATCTGAAAAACGAAAAAAACAAACTCAATCACGCCGAAAAACTCCACCAGTCCGTGCAGAACGCGTTGGACACCTTGGCGGATGCCGAGGGGTCGGCGTTGGAGTTGCTGGGGCGGGTAAACCGCGAACTGCAGGGCCTGCCGGAAATCGACCCGGTCCTGGAAATCCAGGCCCAGCGCGGGCAAACCGCCTACCTGGAAGCGCAGGAGCTGGTCGAGGAGTTGCGGGATTATCAAAAGACGATCGAGTTCAACCCGGCGCGCCTCGAGGAAATCGAAGACCGTCTGGCGGAAATCAACGGACTGAAACGCAAGTACGGCAACGACATCGCGACCATCCTCGAATACCGGGAAACCATTGGTAGCGAACTGGAAACGCTCTCCATGGGCGAGGAATCCCTCGATGCGTTAAAAGAGGAAATCAAAACGCAGCAGAAAGCGTTGGCCGGACTCGCCGTCGAGCTGGCGAAGCAACGGGAACAGGCGGCGGAGAAACTCAAAAAGGCGGTGGAAAAAGAACTGAAGGATTTGAGCATGAAGCATGTGCAGTTCGGCTTTCGCTTTGCGTACGAAACGGACGCCGAGGGATTCACCACCTATAAAAATAAAAAGACGCAGACCCACGCCAACGGCATCGGCGAAATCGAATTTCTGTTTTCGCCGAATCCGGGAGAAGAGTTGCGGCCGCTGGTGAAGATCGCCTCCGGCGGTGAAATTTCCCGGGTGATGCTGGCGCTGAAATCCATTTTGAACGACCAGGACCCGGTGCCGGTCATGGTGTTCGACGAAGTGGACAGCGGTATCAGCGGCGGGGTGGCGGAGAAGGTCGGCGTCAAGCTGAAAAAAATTTCAGAGCAGAAACAGATTCTCTGCATCACCCACCTGCCGCAAATCGCCGGCATGGCGGACTCGCATTACCGGGTGCACAAAACGGTCTCCGGACAGCGCACCCGCTCCACCATCATCGAGATGGACTACGAACACCGCGTGGAGGAAATTGCCCGCATGTCCGGCGGCCAAACCATTACCGAGACCACGCTCAAGCACGCCCGCGAAATGATCAAGTAATCCCCTACCTTACCTTATTAAAATTTAAAAATTTATTTGCTCTGGGCCTGTTGGGCGACGGCATCTGCGGCTTTTTTGGCGGCTTCGGGATCGCCTAGATAATAATGCTTGATGGGCTTCAAATCCTGATCCAATTCGTAGACCAGCGGAATGCCGGTGGGGATGTTGAGTTCGGTGATGTCCTGTTCGCTGATGCCGTCGAGGTGCATGACCAGGGCGCGCAGGCTGTTGCCGTGGGCGCAGATAAATACCTGCCTGCCGGATTTGATGGCGGGCACAATCTCGTCGAACCAGTAGGGTAGAAACCGCGCAACGGTTTCCTTGAGCGATTCGGTGCGGGGCAGCTCTTTCGGGTTGACTTCGGAGTACCGCGGATCGTTGTGGGGCAGGCGGTCGTCATCTTCGGGCAGGGGCGGCGGGGGAATATCGTAACTGCGCCGCCAGATCTTCACCTGGTCGGCCCCGTGCTGTTCGGCGGTTTCGATTTTGTTGAGTCCCTGCAAGTTGCCGTAATGTCTTTCGTTCAACTGCCACGAACGGTATACCGGAATCCACATCAGGTCCATCGCGTCGAGGGTAATCCACAGCGTTCGGATGGCACGCTTGAGCACCGAAGTGTACGCGACGTCAAACGTCAGCCCGGCATCGAGGATCGCCTGCGCTCCGGCCTGCGCTTCTTTGCGACCCTGATCGGTGAGGTCGACATCGGTCCAACCCGTGAAACGATTTTCGAGGTTCCAGAGACTTTGTCCATGCCGCATCAGGACCAGTTTAAACATACCCTTGTTCCTTCATGAATCAAATCCCCGGCTCGCGGCGGGGGGTTCTCAAGAAGCCCGAATTGTAACCCATCCCCCGGAAAAAGGCGATGTTGAAGACGGCCACCCCATAATGAAGCCGATTGCCGCAGCGCCATCGATGGCAACCGTCTGCAACCCATCGCTCAATACTGAGTATACAGAACGCCCGTAAAGGTTTAATATTTTTATATAGGGACTGGGAACTCTGCTGGGAAAGTTTATGACCGATTCTGAAGAAACGGAATTCAAATCCATTACGCGCGCCTTCTTCCAAAAAGAGTGGAAGGACGGCTTTGATATTTTCTATGAAGTCCGCTTCGGGGATCGCAAGAAATATATCAAGTTCGCCAAGTACGATCCCGGCGATTTTTCCCGCCTGGACGCCATCCTTCAGGAAAAGCACCGCGAAGTTTTTTACATCAAAGAAACCGATCTTTACAAATATTACAAGTTCAACATTCTGAAACACCTGTTGTTGGGGTTGGTACAGGACAAGCCACCGGTCAAGGAGGTGTTCCAAAGGGTGGTCCCGGTCGCCACCCGCATTCTGCAGGACTATCTGGAGATTCCCGCCTCCGACCGGTTTCTGGATTTACTGGATGAAATTCCCAAGGTGCTGGCGGAGGCCATCGGGCCGGCCAACCTTCCGTTTCATGATTTATTCTCGATCACTTTAAAGGAAAACGCCACGCATGTGCATTGCGTGAACGTGGGATTGTACTGCCTGTGTCTGGGCAGGGAATTGAACATGAACCGGGAAGACCGGGAAGCGCTCTGTCTGGGAGGCCTGCTGGCGGATATCGGGAAAAAATACATTCCGAAGGACGTGATGTTCAAGGAACAGGAGTTGACGGATGAAGACATGCAGAGCATCCGGCGGCACCCCGCTCTCGGCAGACAGGCTTTGAACGATCTGAAACGCTATTTCGAAACCGTGCTTCTCATGGCGGGAGAACACCACGAAAGTTTTGACGGCACCGGGTACCCGATGGGTGTCGCGGGGGAAAAAATCAATACTGCGGCCCGCATCTGCAAAATCATGGACGTGTTCAATGCGCTGACCAGCCGACGGTCTTACCACGAAGTACTGACCCCGATACAGGCCCTGACGCTGATGAAAGAAAAAATTGGCGAACAATTCGACCCGCAACTCCTGAATACGTTCATCCAGTATACGGGAAAATGATGCGCCCCCGACGCCTTACCCCTGGGCGTCTTCCTGCTGAGTGAAGTTCCTGCCGGTCCTCTCCTCCGGTTCGCGCGATACTTCTTCCAGCATCAACTGACAGATGCGCGTCTCCCCCGGCGTCACCTCGAGGGCGAAAGGACCGTGGTTGAACATCTCGAGGGTGATCACCCCAAGGCCGGTGCCGCAATGGATCATCGGCGCGGTCATGTGCACCGAGAATCCCAGCCGCGCCAGACTGCTTTTGCCTTCGACGCGGCCCGCCAGCTTCGACCCGGCGGGGAAGCGGACCTTTTCCAAGGTGGAACCCAGGTACACCCGGTTGGGCTCCAGCAAATATTTTCCGGACGGCTGTTTCGCCACCTTCACCTGATAGCGCTTGGAAAATTCCCGATAGTTGTATTCGCCCAGATTGATGGTCAGATATTTGTTGTCCGGCCGCGTCAATTTCGGATCCCAGATCCACAACGGCTCCCCCATATGCAGGTCGATCGAGGTGGTGTCGATGTCTTCCTTGCTGGGAGCGGGCTCGATGATCATCCGCCCTTCCGCCAGCGCCTGGTGAATATCGTCGCCGCTTAAAATCATAGGTCCACTGTTTGCCTGATAAGGGTTTCGTTCACGCCGCCCTCCGTGTTCTGCTGCGTGCCCTGAATAAGATATTCCTGATTGCCCTTCTGCCCCTTGATGGGCGAGCGGCAGATATTGTGAAGACACCAGCCCGCGTCTTCTACAAACTGTTTCAACTCCAGCAATACCTTCACATGCTTGTTGAGGTCGGTGATGACCCCCTGGTTCTCCACTTCGTCTTTGCCGACTTCAAACTGCGGTTTGACCAGCGCGATCCACTGGCCCTCCGGTTTTAGAATTTTAAAAACGGCGGGCAGGATCAACTTGAGGGAAATAAACGCGACATCGATCACCGCCAAATCCAGCGCCTTGCTGCCCACCTCGTCCAATGACAATTGGCGGGCATTGGTACGGTCGATCATCACCACTCGCTCGTCCGACTGCAGTTTCCAGTCGAGCTGGCCGTAACCGACATCGACCGCGAACACTTTTCTCGCCCCGCTCTGAAGAAGACAATCGGTGAAGCCGCCGGTTGACGCGCCGATGTCCACCGCCGTCTGCCCCGTGGGATTGACGCTGAAATCCTTAAGCGCCTGTGCCAGCTTCAATCCGCCGCGGCTGACAAAGGGGTTCGGATCCTCCGCCACCGAAAGGTCCGCGTCCTCCACCACCATGCGCCCCGGCTTGTCCGCCGGCTCATCGCCGATGCGGACCCGGCCCGCGAGAATCAGGCTCTGCGCCCTTTCCCGCGAGGGGACCAGTTTTTTTTTACCAGCAATTGGTCGAGGCGGAGTTTTTTAATCGTCGTCATCCGCGTCGTCCTCGTCCCCGGCGGGGAATAACTCCGCCACCAGTTCGCCTTTCTGGTTTTTAGTGAGCTTTTCGATTTTCTGTTCCGCCTCGTTCAGTTTTTTGGAACAGACGCGCGACATCTTGATCCCTTCCTCAAAAATCTCCAGGGACTTGTCGATGTCCAGTTCGCCCTTTTCCAATTCCTCGACGATATGCTCGAGACGGTTCATTGCCTTTTCAAATTTGATTTCAGCCATAACGTTTCTCCCGATCCTTATTCTATCGTTTTATCCACCGTAGCGTCCAGTTGGCCTTTGGCCAGGCGGATGCGCAGGGTATCGCCTTTGTTGACCTGTTTGCTTGAGGTTACCGCCTTGCCGGATTTCGTGGTGATGCTGTAGCCCCGGTCCAGCACATTGAGAGGACTCAGCGCGTTGAGGCTTTTCGCTGCGCCGTCCAACTTTTCTTTTTTAAGGTTGATCTGCGATGCCAACCGGCGCACCAGACGCGCCACCAGATCGACTCTGCGTTCTGACAGGACGCTCAATATTTTCTGTGGTGAGGCCTGGAACAAACGATGCACCCTCTGTATCAGGTTGCCGCGCTTGACCAACACCCATTGGTCGAGACCGCGCAGCAGGCGCTGGCCCATTTCGTCGAGGCGTTGTGCCGGCGCCTCCAGAATCCGGCGCGGTTCCCGGAAAAACCGGCGGTCGATTAAATACCGCAACCGCTCGCGGTAATCCCCGATGTCCTCTTCCATACGCTCGATCATCTGGTGGGTGAGGTATTGCAGGTCCTGCACGATGTCGTTCAGTTTCGGCACCACCAGCTCCGCCGCGGCGGAAGGTGTGGGCGCGCGCAGGTCCGCCACGAAATCCGCGATTGTAAAATCGATTTCATGGCCGACGGCGGACACTACGGGAATTTTCGATTGCGCGATGGCGCGGGCGACGACTTCCTCGTTGAAGGCCCACAAGTCTTCGATCGACCCGCCGCCGCGCCCAACGATGAGCACATCGATATCTTTGCGTTGGTTGAGCTCCGCAATGCCCCGGGCGATTTCTTCCGCCGCCCCCTCGCCCTGCACCTTGGCGGGATACAACAACATCGACGTCTTCGGGTTGCGCCGTCGAATGACGTTGATTATGTCGCGGATTGCCGCGCCGGTGGGGGAAGTGACGATACCGATCTTCCACGGCATTTCGGGAAGCGGTTTTTTACGCGACTCCTCGAACAGGCCTTCCTTCGCCAGTTTTTCCTTGAGCTGTTCGAACGCCTTCTGCAGGGCCCCGAGACCTTTGGGTTCCATGGCCTCGACAATGACCTGGTAATCGCCGCGCGCCTCGTACACGGTGACGCGTCCCAGCAGAAGTATCTGGTCGCCGTCTTCCGGCGTGAACTTCATGCCAACGCGTTGCCCGCGGAACAGCACGCATTTGATCTGTGCCTTGTCGTCCTTCAACACGAAATAAGCGTGGCCGGAGGCGGCCAGGCGGAAATTGGAAATCTCGCCTTCGATCCACGCCATTTCAAACGCCGCTTCGAGGATCGCCCGCACGTCCCGCGTAATTTCGCTGACGGTGTAGACGTGCGGCTGTTCTTCCGGAATGTGACCTGCGGTTTGGGGCTGGGTCTGCGTCATCGGTTAATACGAAAGGAATGTGTGAGTCCGGTGATTCATGAACCCGAAGAGGTTAAAGGTTGTTGGTTTTTTTAAATGCGCTCAAAGTATTTTTCATCAGCATGGCAATGGTCATGGGGCCGACCCCGCCGGGAACAGGCGTGATGAACGCCGCCTTCTCCGCCACTTGTTCGAAATCGACGTCGCCCACCAGTTTGCCGTCGACCCGGTTGATGCCGACATCGATAACCACAGCCCCTTCTTTGACCATGTCCGGTGTAACGAAGCCCGGTTTGCCAATGGCGGCGACCAGAATGTCGGCCGACCGCGCCACGGTGGGCAGATCGCGCGTGCGGGAGTGGCAAATGGTAACGGTGGCGTGACGTTTCAACAACAGGGAAGCCATCGGCTTGCCGACCAGGTTACTGCGGCCCAGGATGACGGCGTGTTGGCCTTCGATATCGATTTTATAAAAATCCAGCATCTCGATGATACCCGCCGGAGTGCAGGGCGCCAGCGCATTGCCGCCGCTGGTCAGGGTACCGACGTTGACCGGATGAAAACCGTCGACGTCCTTTTTCGGATCGATCGCCTCCAACACCTTGTGTTCGTTGATATGATCGGGAAGCGGCAGTTGCACGAGAATGCCGTTGACCTCCGGGTTGGCATTCAAGTCGGCGATCAGCTTCAGCAATACTTTTTCCTCGGTATCGGCGGAGAGGGTGTGCGAGAACGATTGAAATCCCATTTTCTCGCAGGTTTTATTTTTGTTTTTGACGTAGACCGCCGAAGCCGGGTCTTCGCCCACCAACACCACTGCCAGTCCGGGAACTTTTCCCGTCTGTTTTTTTAACTTTCCAACTTCGTCGGCCACCTGTTCCTTGATTTCCGCCGAAACCTTTTTGCCGTCGATCAAAGTCATCACATCCATCACTCCACCTTGTTCAATGCGGGTGTATTCAGAATTTCATCCAGTGCCCCATAGTACCAGAACCGGGATTAAATGTGATGAAGGAAGTCCGGCAGAACCCTTTTTTGTAAGAGCAAAGCCCACCCGTCTCCTTCGGAGAAGGTGGATCTTATATCCCCCCTTGTAAAGGGGGTTAGGGGAATTCTTCTTTTTGCCTTTTGTGGCAAAGGCCATCGAAGAGTGGCGGGGAGAGATCAGGAGTCGCCGAAAAACATGCCGACAATGCCTTCGTACTGACGCTTCACCTTGTCCTTCATGAATTCAAAATCGTCCGGGTCGAGCCCGATGATGTCCCAGCTTTTGGAATACAGTTGCGGTTCGCTGAACTCGGCATCGCTGCCGACCATAAGGACGTGCACAATATAATCGGAGGTATGGATGACGGCCGCCTCAAAGGGATACAGTTTCGCCGCCTGGGGTTGATGATGCAACGCCACCGCATCCACCAGGCGGGGCGGTAGTTTCCAAGCCTTCAGCAGTTCGCCGCCGACGTCGGCATGGTTGAATCCCATCAGTTCCTGTTCTGACACATAAATGTTTTCCTTGTGTTCCTTGCTCCTGAAAAAGGCGTCGCGGGCCAGGGTCGGTTCCTTTTTGAAAATCACCAGCCTACCGATGTCGTGCAGGATGCCGGCCAGGTAGAACCGCTCGACGTTTTTCTCTCCCCGGAATTCGGCGATCGACCGCGCCGCCACGCCGCAGGCCATGCTGTGCCGCCAGAATTTTTCCATGTTGAAGAGGGTGTTGGGGATGCCCCGGAACTGATAGATCACCAGAGTGGCCAGGGCCAGGTCGGCCAGTTGGCTCATGCCGATAATGGAAATGGCGTGGGAAATAGTTTCGATTTCCGATGGGAACCCGTAAAAGGGGCTGTTGACGATTTTGAGCAGGCGCGCGGTGAGGGCGGGATCGCAACTGATGATGTCCCCGATGTCCTGAAACGTTTTGTCGGGATTGTTCAGCGCTTCCTGAAGTACAAAATAGATCTTCGGGAGGGAAAAGATGGTTTCATCTTCAGTGATCAAATCTCGTGGACCGGTCAGGCTCATAACGGTTCTCTGCTCGAATACACGTCCATGAAACCGCTGGTTTGGCAGGGAATGCGGATTAGCTGATTCCCAACTCCTTGATCAACCGGGACAGGTAAGACCGTTGGACCTCCAGTATTTTCGCGGCTTGGGTCCGGTTGCCCTTGGTCGACTGGAGTGTGTTGGCAATGAACGATTTTCTGAAGGAATCGCTGGCATCTTTCAGGGTGGAACCCACTTTGATTTCGATGGGTTGCTGGGTGGACTCAAAGGCAAAGGCATCGGGAGTCAGTTCTTCGCCATCCTCCAGAACGATGGCCCGCTCCAGCGCGTTTTCCAACTGGCGGATATTACCGGGCCAGTTGTATCCCTCTAAATATGAGATCAACCCTTTTTGAACTTTTGGGGGTTTCTCGCCTTCCGGAGTGTGCTTGCGTAAGAAAAAATTGACCAGATCTGGAATGTCCTCCTTGCGGTCGCGTAATGCCGGCAGATGAATGTTGATGACGTTGACGCGGTAAAAAAGATCCTGGCGGAATCTACCCTCGGCCACCATTTTTTCCAAATCCTGATTGGTCGCGGAAATGATTCGGACATCCACTTCCGTGAGGGTGGTGCCGCCCAGTCTTAAAAACGCTTCCTCCTGAATCACTCTCAGAAGTTTAACCTGCATGTCCAGCGGCATCTCTCCGATCTCGTCGAGAAACAGCGTGCCGCCGTCGGCGGCCTCAAACAGCCCGATCTTCTGGCTGTCCGCTCCCGTAAAGGCGCCCTTTTCGTGGCCGAACAATTCCCGCTCCAGAATCGAAGCAGGCAAGGCGCCGCAACTGATGGACACAAAGGGTTTGGTCTGGCGCAGGCTGCGGTCATGGATGAGATGCGCAAATAACTCCTTGCCGGTACCGCTGTCTCCGGTGAGCAGGATCGCCGCCTTGGAATTGGAAACCTTTTCCGCCTGGGCAATGCATTTTCGG
>JAPUGN010000061.1 GCA_027298165.1 Nitrospinota bacterium | reverse complement strand
CCGCCGCCATTCATAAAAGGCCCAGGCATGCGGCAGTTCGTTGCGGAAAGCCCAGGGGCTGGCCAAATCCTGCGCCTCCAACCCCTTTTCCCTGAACGGAGGAAAGTTCGACCAGTAACCCTCCTTGTCGCGGAAGGTGGGAATATTCGAATCCGCGCTCATGCCGGCGCTGGTCAGGAAGACCATCCGCTTGGCTTGGTGAATCATCTGCGCGCATTGTTTGATTAAAGAATCGATGTCCATGGCATGCCCCGCCTGCTGGGTTTCCGTTCGGTTTCCGGACGGAGGGTCATCACTCGCCGTTCCATCCATGCCAAACTGGGTCCAGCGTCACGCTGGCCGCCCCATGAATGGGGCTACTGCAAAGGCAGAAGGAAGGACCCCCCGTCCCCCCTTCTCCGAAGGGGGTTAAGGGGCTTTTTCCTTTAACCTCTCCCCAATGGGGAGAGGGCTGATTATGTTTCTCTGCGAACTCTGCGGTAAATTCCACCCTGTCATTTGGTCTGGCGTATGCAAAGGTCTCATGTTGAAGGTGATGACCGAAAGCATTATTATGTCTCCCTCATGAAATTTCAACGGCCAAATCCATCGAAAATAACCGGGGACGACCGATGACCGGCGGCGGCGTTTTGTCGCGGATGATTCTTCAGGGCCGCTATCAGGCGGGTTCCTCTCTTCTGCACCGGATGGGCGCTGCCACCAAAATTCTGGGAGCCTTGATGTTGTTCCTGCTGGCCGCGTGGGGGGATTTAAGGGTTTTGTGCGGGTTGCTGGCGGTGGGCCTCTTGGGGATGGGATTGGCGCGGATTCCCCTGCAAGCGATCGGCACTCTAGTGGTTGCCTTCCGCTGGTTGTTCCTGATCATTGCCCTCATCCCGATGGTGACCACCCCCGGAGCCTCGATCGAAGCGCTGGCGTTTCTCCCGTTTCAGGTTTCCTGGCAGGGATTGTGGGCGGGGTTGGAATCATTTCTGAAATTGCTGGTGATGTTTTTCCTGTCGATGATCCTGGTCCGCACCACCTCTCCCCAGGCCTTGATGAACACCATCCAAAAAGCGGTCATTATCAAAAATCCGGCATGGAAAAAAACGGTTCAGGAATTTTTCATGACCGGATTGTGGGCGGTGCAGTTGTTGCCCATGATCTGCGTGGAAACCGAAACATTTATGTTGTCCCGCCTCAATGAAGAAAGCGAAAATAAAATTTCCGGCTTGAAAAAAGCCTGGCGCGCGGCTTCCCAACTGGGACCGCTGATGGCGCACCTGTTCGAGCAGATGGACGAGTGGGAACGGGAGTTGACGGGAAATCATAACTGGATCGACTGGCGCCCGGAGGTAACGTTATGAGCTATGATTCTCAAGACGCTGCATGGGATGAATTCTATGACCAGATTAGAGAAGAGCTGTATCCCGAGCACAAAGAACAAGCAATTGAAGAGTTTACTGAGCAAAAGCTCAAATCATACTATCAACAAAATCCGGATGTAATGCGGCCTGCGGTTAAGGCAATTCATGAAGGGAATTGGCAGCTAAAACAAAAACGATATTCACCTGCCCTTGTTTTCTATGTAACTGCAATTGAACTTTTATTTAAAGCAACATTGTTGCGCCCTGTGCTTTATGGCCTTATTCACAATGAAGGGCTAGCGGAAATTATGACAAATTCTATCCTTAGCCAAACCGGCTTTGAGAGATACGAGAATTTGTTAGCGCAACTATTTGACAATCTTGCCAATATCGACGTAAAAAAAATTACCAGGGAGGGAATGCGAGACACACTATTCGTTGAGTGTCGAAATCTTCAAAAGATCAGAAACAATATCATTCACAAAGGCGATTTTTATACGGAAACTGATGCTGAAAAAGGGAACCTAGTATCCGTGGCAGTATTTGAAAAAATAGTAAAGCCTTTACTTTTTTCAATAGGGCTTTGCGTTGAGGATAAGGGACAAATTGTTGAGCGTAAAAATTAAAAAAGGGGTCAAGTCTTTTCTTGACTACATACGGGGCTTGGGGCCGGAGTCACCGGTTTCCTGAGAATCGATTCAGGGTGTGCGGTGGATGCCGCACTCTTTGTGTTCGGGATTTTCCCACCACCAGCGGCCCGCCCGGATGTCTTCCCCTTCTTCGATGGGCCGGGTGCAGGGGGCACAGCCGATGCTCGGATAGTTTTGCTTGTGGAGCGGATTGACGGGAACCTTGTTTTTTTCGATATAATCCTGAACCTGTTCCAGCGACCAGTCGGCGAGCGGGTTGATCTTGATCAGGGGCGGGTGATCTTTATCCTCAGCGACCTTGGGAACGTCGGTGCGGGTGACGTTTTGATCCCTGCGGATACCGGTGATCCACGCCTCCAGCGACGACAGAGCCCTCGACAGCGGCTCCACCTTGCGAATGCCGCAGCATTCCTTGCGGTTTTCGAGGCTCTCCCGGAACGAGTAAAAGCCCTTTTCGCGTTCCAGCCGTTGGACCTCTTCCGTGTCGGGGAAATAGGAATGGATGGCGATGCCGTAATGGCTTCGGGTCTGGTCCATGGTGAGGTAGGTTTCCTCGTGAAGCCGTCCGGTATCCAAGGTGAACACGGTGAGGGAGCCGGACAATTTTGAGGCCATGTCGATCAGCACCATATCTTCCAGGCCGAAACTCGACGCCAGGGCCACGCGCGTTCCAAACTGTTTGATCGCCCAATCCAGGATATTCTGGGGAGTTTTCGGTTCAAATTGGCTGTAATCCATCAAGACTCTCCTGTCCTGTTTTCCCAAGAGACCCCTGCGTAACGCAGGCCCTTAAATAGTCCTCCCCTTACCAAGGAGGGGAGTCATTCATAGCGCCGTCCTTCTTTTTATTACTTAGGTAAAGGTCCTGTTTCCCAAATAGGGAGAACCGGGAAGACGCTGATTCAAAACACAAGTATGTCACAACCCTGACCGGGGTCCAAGCGGTAGAGAGCTTGTTTATCAATAAATAACCCCATTTTCAACCCGGATTTTTAGGTTGACAGGGGGTGGCTTTATGTATATATAAAGTGGCTCCAAGCACCTTAAAAGGTGATTTTTGAAGGATTTAGGAAAGACCGCGCGAGCTGTATTTATTTGAAATTATGGGTCCTTTTGC
>JAPUGN010000060.1 GCA_027298165.1 Nitrospinota bacterium | reverse complement strand
ACCGCCAACAGCGGCTCGGTGACGCGCCGGTAAAACAGAATGAACAGCAGGGCCACGCCGGTCAGGGCATAAAGGGATGCTCGTTTGACGTCGGCATGGGTGGTGTGCATCTCATCCGACGCAAGGACCTCGCCGCCGGTCATCCCGACTTTGATGTGCGGGAAATCTGGAATCAGATCGCGGATGATGGCCCGGATGCCTTCGATGGCATCCCTGGACCCGGCGAAGTCGCCTTCGGTTTCCTTCGGATCGAGCAGGATGAACAGCAGGCGTTCGTCCTCGGAAACCAGGTACCCGGCCTCCTGCAGGGGACGGTCCTCCTGTTTCAGAAAGGTTCCCCACGGCGAACGGTACCGAGGATCGCCTTCGACGTGACGGGTCATTTGCGTAAGCAGGGAGATCAACAGACTCAGATCGGCGGGGTCGTCCGCTGACTCTTCTTCCCCGGTGCCGAGGAAATCGGTGAGCAGGGACTCGACCACGCCCGTGCTGACTTCGCGGTTGAGACGGGTGAGCAAGGTATTGAGCCCGGGTGACGCGTTGATCCCTTCCAGGAATTCCTTGTGGGAGGCGAGCTGGTCCGCCAATTCCTGAAGATCGTCCGCATCCAGGAACAGCAGGGATTTGCTTTTGAAATATTCCGTATCGACTTTGTAATAAATCTCCGACGAAAAATCGGGCCGGCTCCGCAACCGGGCCACCAGCTGGTCGGCAAATGGCCCCATGGACTCGGGCTCTTCGCCTTCGACCACCACGATCATGCCGTCAAAATCCCGGAAGCGTTCGCGGTACTGCTGGTACAGCACATGGAATTTCATATCTTTGGAGATCAAATCCTGGCGGCTGGTGTTGAACTGGAGGTGCGTTGCGGTGAACCACAAACTGAGAACCGCCAGAGCCAGGGAAACTGAAACAACCCGCCAGGGATGGTAATAGGCCAGCGTCTCAAATGCGGTAAACACCCGGTCCAACAGCCGGGGCGGCGATGCCGGGGAGGTTTTGTTTTGGGAAGCGGTGGGGTCCATAAACGCCTGAAAGATGAATCGCCAGCTTCCGAGAAACTGTGGAAGGACTGGCAAAAATCAGTATAACAGGTGATCAGGATGTGGCAGACAATTTTCGCCGGGGCGGGCGGGATCCGCTAAAAACTGTATCCCAGGCCGAAGATATGGGCGTTGATCCCGATGTTGGGGCCTTTAATGTTGGAGTTGGAAAGATGCCAGAGGCGGTAATTGAAGTTCAGCGCGGTGCCGTTGGCAAAGAAATATTCAATTCCGCCGCCTCCTTGCAAAACAAAATTGAAGGCTGTGGCAAGTTCTTTGGTTTCCTGAAACCAGTCGCCCCAAGTCCCTCCCATCCCGGCGAACACAAAGATTCCCCAAGGCCGCCCGGGATTGACAAACTTATATTCCAGTTGCGCGGGCACCAAGGCAATGAGGAAGGTGGGAGCCTCGTCTACGGGCTGATTATTCCGTCGGGGATTGTCTATGGTAAGCGCCACCGCCGCCTCAACCACCCAATACAAGGCGCCCCGGTAAATGGATTTTCCCATTATCCCGGTCAGGTTGTATTTAAAATTCGGTGCTATGTGAACGAACCGGAGCCGCGTCCGTTCGTCGGAAACCGCATCAACGGGAGGAATGTTGATGGAAAACCCGTACCCGAAAGTCAAACCCAATTGATAACTTCCCTTGGCGAAACGGGACTCAAAATCCGGCAAAGACGGACCGTCAATAGAAGAGGCATTACCGGATTCGGGATGGGCCTGCGCCACCTTCTCTTCACCGGCCAGGGACGGAACGGGCGTCGAGGCATCCTGCTCAAAAGTGTAGGGGAAAAAATGAGTCCCAGCGTTTGCCAAATTCAGCGGAATCAACGTCAAGATCGCCCACAAGGCCCAAACATATATTTTCATCAAAGAATTGCTATGAAGGTTACTCACTTCTCCCCAAAAAGAATCGGAATTATAGCATAAACCTTTCAGCGGGTATTGAAGGGCCCAGGCAACGCAAAGAACAGGGGTTCCACATCCCGGGACCCTTGCACCCCTCTTCTCGGTGAAAGGCTCTACCTTTTAAACCTTTATAATTCAATTACTTATTTTAGGCGTTGAGGGCCCCGGAGGGGGGCTCCGTTTGTACTCTCTAAGGGAGGATGCTAGAATTCCTGTCAAGCCTTACCGTCTTGTTATTCAAAGCCGAGGGGACTTGAAAAACCTGAAAATCAGAACCGTTCTTGCTTCCAGAGCATCTAAAAACTGATTGAAACCGTTGCGTGGATTATAGCGGGAGAAGCCGGGCACTGGACGCAGGAAACCATGAAAGGGAATCTGGCGAGCCATGCCGACTCAGGAAGAAAAAGCGCAGGACGAAATTCTGGTCCGGGATATGAAAGCCGGGTCCATGGAAGCGTTCAATAAAATTTTCGAACTCTACCAGCGAAAGATTTACGCCCTGTCGTTCAACATGACGCGCAACCAAATGGACGCACAGGACGTCACTCAGGACGTTCTGCTGACCATATACAGGAAGATCAACACGTTCCAGGAAAAGTCGGCCTTCTCCAGTTGGGTGTACCGCATCACTTTAAATGCGACGTACATGAAGCTGAGAACCAAGAAAAAAGATCAGTATGTTTCGTTGGATGAAAGTCTGCCCAATTTCAACCATTCCGGATTCCAGAATGAAAAGATCTCGAATTGGTCTAAAAGTACGGATTCCCTACTGTTTTCCAACGAAACCAAGAAAGTGATCGAAAAAGCGGTCGACCTGCTTCCCGAAAAAGAAAAGGTGGTTTTTATTTTAAGAGACGTCGAGGGGTTATCAACGGAAAAAGTGGGGGATATTCTGGATTTGACCATCCCCGCGGTCAAATCCCGGTTGCATCGGGCGCGACTTTTTCTCCGGAAAAAGCTGTCCCACTATTTTGACGAATATCAAACACGGAGCGCTAAACAATGATCTGTTGTAAAGAATGCATCGAACTATTGTGCGATTATTTTGAAGGCACCTTGGACCCTGAGACCGCGTCCTCCCTGGAAGATCACTTCAAAGATTGTCCTCCATGTGTCTCATTTCTTGAAACATATCGCCAAACCTCGGATCTGTGCAGAAAGACCCTCACCGCCGTGGAAATACCCGAGCCCGTTCAGGAAAAACTGCGGGAATTCGTAAAAACCCACATTCTAAACCGTTGAAATCAGACCGGCTATACCCCACTCCTCGCACTCCCCAAAACCGGTTTTAAATTGGGACATTGACAAACATTTTATTTATTGATTAACTAGGTAAAACCCAATGGCTTTCCGTGCCGCCTGCGGTCCGGGCCATCTGCCAATCCTTAAATCTGATAAGGGAACGATTCATGGTTGAAATGAAAGTGGAAGGGCTGACGCTGGATCCGTTAACCAATATGCCCATCATTATCCTTAAGGATCTGGAGGGTAACCGTGCACTGCCGATCTGGGTTGGGTTTTTTGAGGCCAATGCGATCGCCTTGGAAATCGAGAAAATCGCCACACCCCGCCCTATGACCCATGATTTGATGAAAAACCTCATTTCCGATATGAAGGCGGAAATCAAACACATCCTGGTCAGCGAGCTTAAGGACAATACCTTTTATGCCGAGATTTCCATGATTTCCGGTGGCACCACCCTGAAGATTGATTCCCGCCCGAGCGATGCTATCGCCTTGGCGCTTCGGGTCAAAGCCCCGATCTTCGTCAACGAAACAGTGATCGAAGCCGCCAAAAGCCTGGATATGCCTGACACTTCGAAAGTCAATACTCAGGACAAGGATCAGTGGAAAAAGTGGCTGGACAATATCAAGCCGCAGGACTTCGGCAACCTCTAAGTCCCCCGTCTCCCCCTTTCAAACCCTTTTTAAGTCCCTGACCGCTCAAGTAGCCCTTGCACACCCCTGCTCTTTTTCTTTATTATTCCTAAAGGACCCGCTGGGCCTGACAACCACCCGGAATGTGACCGTGGATACCATCAAAAAAATCGGCGTCTTCTGCAAACAAAAACCGGATATCAACCGGGAAGTCCTGACCGAACTCACCTCCTGGTTGCGCGAGAGGCGGTACGATGTGCTCATGGCGCCGGATACCGCCGAGATCATCGACGAAACCTCGGACCTCAACAAATCGGATATCCCCTCAAAGGCGGACCTGATTATCGTCTTGGGGGGCGACGGCACCTTGCTGAGCGTGGCGCGGCTGACGCATCCGTTCGACGTGCCCATCCTCGCCGTCAACCTGGGAGGCCTGGGTTTTCTGACCGAGGTGGCCCTGCCGGATTTGTACAGCAATCTCGAACAGGTACTCAAAGGAGAAGCCACTATCGAGCGGCGCATGCTGTTGAACGCCGTTCTCCTGCGCAACGGAAAAACTGTGCTCGACGATTATGCCCTGAACGACGTGGTGATCAACAAGAGCGCCGCCCGCATTGTCAACCTCGAGGTGCACGCCAACGGACAGTACATGACCTCATACCGCGCCGATGGATTGATCATCGCCACACCGACAGGGTCGACCGCGTATTCGCTGTCCGCCGGAGGACCGATCATCCACCCCAGCATGAACGCCCTTCTGCTGTCGCCCATCTGCCCGTTCACGCTGACCAACCGGCCGATCGTAATCCCCAACCAGTCCGCCCTGCAGGTGCGACTCATCACCGAGGAGGAGGTGCAGGTGACGGTTGACGGTCAAACCGGATACGCCATGTTTCGTGATGACGTACTGGAGATCAAGCAGGGACCCACGCCGGTCAGCCTGATCCAGGCCAAGGGAAAAAACTATTACCAAATCCTCCGGAAAAAACTGGATTGGGGCCGGCCGGCTGACGACCGGAAACCGGATTCATGATGCGGATCTCCGTCCTCCCACAATCCTTCCCTCCCGGCGTTTTATGACAACACATCCGAATCAATCTATTGTGGCCTGCGGGAATACGGTGGACATCGGCACGCCGGTGGTGCTGTGGAACCAGGCCAAAGGGTACGTCTGCCCCAACAAACGCGGCCGCCGCCATTGCACGCAACACGACCGGAAACTGAACGGCGCTCCGACCCGCGCCGAATCCCAATATAAAATCAAGAATCCGGAAACGGCGTATACAAAATTAAAAAAGGCTGTGTACCAGCTCGTCCTGCACTACGACGTCTGTTACTCGTCCCACCACTGCCATCAGGTGTTGAAGGATAGCACCTTCAAGGGCAGTCACTTTTACCTGGACCTCGACGGCACGATTTACCAGACCTGCGACCTGTACTGGAAAACCAACACCGCCCCGGCGGACGACCGGCAGGGCAACGAACGCGCGGTGCACGTGGAAATCGCCAACCTCTCCTGGCAGGCGCGGGCCGAAGAATCGGACCTGTACCACGTCCCGAAGGATCTCTATCGGAAAGTGAATGGGCGTTGGAAATTTCAACTGCCTGAACAGTACCAGAAAAAATTGCGGACCCCGGACTTCCAGGCCTATGCTTCCCGGCCTTACGGTCAGCGAGGCTATTTCAGCCGGAGCATCAATGGACGCATGGTGCGCATGTGGGATTTCACCGAGGAACAATACCAGGCCCTCATCCGGTTGGCCCTCGGGGTCAACCAATTGCTCCCCAATATATCCCTCAAGGTTCCCTTTGATAAAGAAAAACAGCGCACGCCACTCGGCAAAATTAAAAATTTTTCCAGCTTCAAGGGCATTCTCGGCCACGCCCACGTCCAGGGCGGAACCGGCGACGGAGTCAAAAAAAAGTACGACCCCGGCTCGGCATTCAACTGGGGCCGCCTGCGCCGATCCTTAGCAGGAGGCGCGACGGGCTGACCCTCTACCGAGGGGGAATTTGCAGACGGTCAACAGCCAGAGAAAATCATTGGGCAAAAGCGGAGTACCTCCGCAGGTAATTTTACAGCCTTGGCTGGCGAAAGTAACTCATTGATCGCGCCCTGACACCCCAGCAAAATCAGCTCCGGCGCTTCGCCGGAAAAAGAGATTGACCTTGCCGCCGGTTTGACGGTAGTTTGGGGCCACACTCATAACGAAATAGGGACCCTTGCAATGAAGACAGGAATTTTCAGGGACGAGCTTCCAGGCGAACGCAAAAGCATCATCAACCTGCTCATGACCGGCTATCTGGTGGTCATTTCCATTCTCGGATACATGGCGTTTTACCTGTCCGTTCAGATGGGGCAGGCCGACCGGGTGATCCATGAAATAAACCCGGCTTCGATGACGGTGGAGGAAATCAATGTGGTGAAGGAACGGTTGTCCATAACGGTCAACCGGCTGAGCAACGAAGCAAAGTGGATTGCCCTGCTGGGCGGTCTGTTTTCCCTGATCGGCGGGATTTATACCTACAACCTGGTGGTCCGCCCCCTGCGACAACTGGTGGTCTTCGCGGAAACCGGACAAGGGGAGCTTCCGGAAATCAAAAATAACAACGAGATCAAACAACTGATGACCGCCATCGCGGGCAACCTCAGCCAGCCGCATGAAAGTCAAAACACAACTAATTCCTGAAAAAAGACAGCATCTTGTCACCGCAGAGGACTAAAACCCGTTAAAATCACGGGTCATGCCATCCAGTTTTCGCGACATCGTGAACAACTCCTGATCGGGAATGCCGATGTCCTCCAGCAGGCGGGAAAAATAATAATAGTTCATCTGATCCCGCAGTGTCAGAAGTGCCCGGCGAACTGACGGTTCGTCATGATTGAGAGAAATCATCTCCCGGCACAGGACTCCGGGACGGGCCGGCGAGATGCGCGCTTGCGCCAGCAGGGCGGCGCCGTGCAGAGACTCCTTCACATGGCGGCGCCGGCGGTGATCGTCCAATTCCTGATGGAGGTAGCGGACGCAACGGTCACGCAGGATCAGCGACTTCTGCCAGGGCGTGGCCTGCTCCCAATGCACCTTGAGGAGAGCGGGGTCCTGTTTCTGGCGATTCTTCTGTAACTCCCGAAGTTGGCGTTCGTATTTTTTTTTCTGCGACGGTTTGAACTGTTTCTGCGTTTCCGCTTTGCGGCGCATCACGTTTTGCCGGAACTCCCCATCGGTTTGCCATTGCCGTTTCCAGCGCTGATAGCGCTCCTCGTACAACCGGGCGAGGCTGATTTCTTTCAACGCCACGTACTGGTTCCAGGCATGAAACAAATGCAGACGCGAGGCTTCGTGCACCATCAACTGGTAACGGTAAGCATCCTTGGCCCGCAACTGATGCAGGTGGGGCTTCTGCCATTGATAGACGCCCAGCGCGGCGACTACCAGCACCCCTCCCGCCGCCAGCATTTGCGGCACCCTCTTTGCGAGATTTTCGAAAAACTCGATCCAGGCTTCCATGATCAGCTTGCGCATCCTTTAAATAATGGGATTCGATTCAGTGTACCAGTCCCGCCTCCCGAAAACACCAAGCACGGAATGCAGGGTCCCTTATTCTTTTCGGATCAATGTGGAAAAAAGTTGACTGCCGGAGGGGAATAGGCCGGGGGTAATCAGTGTTTGAAATGGCGGATGCCGGTAAACACCATGGCAATTTTGTGCTCGTCCGCGGCCTTGATGATCTCTTCGTCGCGGATGGACCCGCCGGGCTGGATGATAGCGCGGATGCCCTGTTCGGCGGCGGCGTCGATCGCGTCGCGGAACGGAAAGAACGCATCGGAGGCCATCACGCATCCCTTCACTTCCTTGTTGGCCTTCTCGATGGCGAGCCGTGCGGAATCAACCCGGCTCATCTGCCCGGCACCGATGCCCACCGTCTCACGGCCCCGGGCATACACGATGGCGTTGGACTTGACGTGTTTGGCGACCTTCCAGGCGAACTTGAGTTCTTCCAGCGTGGTATCGTCCGGCTGGATTTTGGTGACGACTTTCAGCTGATCCGGGTCCAGCGTCAATTCGTCGGTGTCCTGAATCAACAATCCTCCGCCGATGCGTTTGAGGTCCATCCGGCTTTTCTTTGAATGGCCCTCCAGGGCGGGCATCTGCATGACCCGCACGTTTTTCTTTTTGGCGAACAGCGCCAGCGCCGCCGGTTCGTAATCCGGCGCGATGATGACCTCGACAAAATTCTTCACGATTTCCTCGGCGGTGGCGGCGGTGACCGTCCGGTTGAATCCCAACACACCGCCGAACGCGGACATAGGATCGGTCTCCCGCGCCTTCACGAACACTTCCATCTGGTCCTTGCCGCTGGCGGTGCCGCAGGGATTGGTGTGTTTGATGACCACCGCGGCGGAGGCTTCAAATTCCAGCGCCAGCTCCCACGCGGCGTTCATGTCGATATAATTGTTGAAGGATAGTTGCTTGCCCTGCAGTTGTTTCGCCTGTACCACATCGGTTTTCAGCGGTTGCGCTTCCCGGTACAACGCCGCCGCCTGGTGCGGGTTCTCGCCGTAACGCAAATCCTGAATCTTCTGCAGGCCGAGTTGATAGCCGGGCGGAAATTGGGATGCTTCGCCCATCTGCCCGGACAGGTATCCGGCAATCATCGAATCATAGCGGGCGGTCATGGCGAACGCGTCGCGGCTGAGGCGCTGGCGGGTCTCCAGCGTCACGCCTCCGTTGTGGGCGTCCATTTCCTTGAGGACCGGATCATAGTCGG
>JAPUGN010000006.1 GCA_027298165.1 Nitrospinota bacterium | reverse complement strand
CGTTCTTAACCAATTAATTCGGTTGAAAAAGTTCAATGATATTACCCGAAGGGTCTTCACAAAGAATCTGGGCTCCACCAGGTCCACTTATAATAACATTGCGGAATTTAACATCTTTCTCTCTCAAAGAAGCGACAACTGATTCCAAATTTTCAACTTGAAAGACGAAACGATTCCAACCACCAGGCTCAGGCTTGCGTCCGTCTGGCATTGGTTTAGCTGCATACGAAGGGGGACCGGCTAACCAAAGCGTTAGGTCGTTCTTCTTGAGAATTGCTACTGCTGGTCCAAACTGCTGTTGCAATTCAAAATTAAAAATTTTGGTATAAAACTTAATTGAGATATCAACCTCATTTACTAGATATCTTACTGTAGCCATAGAAGTTCCTTTTTGTATTAGTGGGTAACAGTGAAACGTAGCACATTGTCAATTTCCTGCCAATGGTCAGCGGGAAGTGGAAACGCAAAGAAAAGACAGCCAGGAGTCAAGCTTATAAAAATCAATAGGAATACAATTCGTTTCATAGCAGACCCTCCCAGGAAGGCATTTTGTGCTCTAACCCTATTTCAGCTTTCCGAAAATGTCAATAATTTGGTATTGTTTCCAGAACCACCCCAATTTAGGAGGCAGTCATGCCTAAAATCGCAATCCTAATAGCCATCGCCTTGGTTTTCTTTACAGTTTCCAATTCTTTTGCCGTGGAACCGGAATTTATGGAAGTAACGGAATTTGAGTTTATAGAAGTAACCGAACCGGAATTTATAAAAGTAATTGAACCAGAGTTTATAGAAGTAACAGAATTTGATATTTTAGAACCATTCGTATCAAGCGATGGTTTGACAAAACGGGGAGGGGAGCCGAAGAGCCTTAAGGAAATTATGTGTGCCAAACGGCCGAGGCTTCTAACTGCTGAGGAATGTTTGTTCGTGGGCCAGTGAGAAGAATAAAAATACCTTCTTCACGTTAAAAACCGGAGGCCCGTTTGCCCATATACAAAAAAGTTTCCGATTCGCCGTGAAAGCGCTGCGTAAACACAAAGGTTTGTGGTGTCTGGTCCTGGTCTGGATGACGGGGTTCGCGGTCCTGCGTGTCATCCAGCACCTGACGCTCAACACCAACGGGCAGGATTTGAGTCTGTTCGACTACGCCCTCGCCAACACGGTCGACGGCCGCTTCATGCAGACGATTTTCCGCAACCCGCATCTGTTCGGCCATCACTTTTCCCCGATCCTGCTTCTGCTGGTTCCCTTGTACTGGATTCATAACGGACCGATGACGCTGCTGCTGTTCCAGGTAGCCGCCGTGGGGGCATCTGCCGTTCCCTTCTACTTTATTGCGCAATGGAAATTCAATGATACCCGCGTGGCCCTGCTGTTGACGGTCAGCTATCTCTTGTACCGGAAGTTGACGATGGGACTCATGTACGATTTTCATATGGAGATGATGGAACCGCTGTTCATCTTCTCCGCGTTTTGGTTCGCCGTACAAAAACGGTGGGGATGGTATTTCGCGTTTCTGGCCCTGGCGATGGCGTGCAAGGAGGACGTGGCGCTGTACCTAGTTCCGCTGGGATTGTTCCTGGTGTGGCGGTTCCAGGAGAAGCGCGTGGGCTGGGGGACGGTGGGGGTGTGCGCGGTCTGGTTCGGCGTGGCTGCGGGCTGGGGGGTGCCGCATTACAACCCCGCCGGTCAGCCGTTTTATTTTGGCGAGGGATTTTACGGCTATTTGGGATCGGGTCTGGGGGAGGTGGTGGTTTCGCTGGTGACGCATCCCGCCCGGGTGCTGGGCGAAGTGTTGGGTCCGTTGAGCTTGCGGGGCCTGTTTAATACCTTCGGCGCTGTGCTGTTCCTGCCTCTGTTCGCTCCTGCTTCCTGCCTGCTGACGGCGGTCCCGCTGTTTGTGAATCTGGTCAGCAGCAGTCCTTTACAAAAATCCCTGGCCATTTATTATGCCACACCGGTGATCCCCTTCCTGTTCATTTCAATGGTGTACGGATTGCATAACCTGCACGTCAAATTTCTGAAAGGCGACAAGCGGCGGCTGGTGCAGGTGTGTGTGGCGTTGCTGATGGTGAGCGTGGTCAACAGCGCGCTCTGGAATTATCTCAGCCCGCCGAAACTGAAAATCACCCGCCACCACACCCTGGCGCGCCAGATGGCGAAGAGCATCCCCCCGGAAGTTTCCTTATCCGCGCAGGGGAGCCTGATCCCCCACATCCAAAGGCGGGCCGCCATCAAACAATTCCCCGAGCAATGGAGCCAAGCCCAGTACGTCGCGCTGGATACCAAGGGCAATACCTTCCCCCTCGGGGAGCAGGAGTATCAGTTTGAACTGAGCCACCTGAAACTCCACGAACGGTACGATCTGGTCTACGAAGAAGACGGCGTGTTGCTGTTCCAACGAAAACAGAAAGCAGGAATAAAAGACACGGCGCCTGGCCCTTCGCTGGGCCCTTAAATGCTCCACCCTTATGCTGTGGCTGTACCAGCGTCACGCTCTCAAAGCATTTCGGGCATTGAATTGCTCGTTGGCAATTCCCCAAAATGAAATTCCTCCGCCTAATAGCTCACCCAGTTCAACCGCTGTTGGCAAAGCCCAGTCTCTTCCAATTTCCGCAGCTACCGTAGCCCAGGTGTTCATGATGACGCCTGCCTGAGCCATTCTTGAAATTGCCGCCTGTTCCTTTAATGAATTCCATGTTCCGGAAGCATCGAGTACAGCATGAACGTTATATCCATCCCGCACGGCGGAAATAGCGGGAAAAGCCAGACACACATCGGTACTGATCGACGCTATGATTAAATTCTTGCGTCCGGTTGCTTCAACCGCTTTTACAAAATTTTTATCGTTCCAGGCATTGATGATGGTGCGGTCAATAACTTCATGATCCGGAAAAATCTTTTTTATTTCCGGAAAAAGAATTCCATTCGGTCCCTCGGCCCCACTCGTGGTAATCAGGGTTGGGATATTCAGCTTCTTTCCCGTTTGCGCCAACATGACGATATTGTGTAGCAAATTTAAATGGTCCATGGTCTGGACGCCTAGAAGAAGATTGACCTGGTGATCAATCAGGAGAATTGTGGAATTTTCCGCGGTAAGCTCTTCAAAAAAATTTGGATTTGCAGTCTGACTTCCATTATTCATAATTCCCTCCTTAATCAAAAAACTCCTGTTAAAAGTAAGGGTTTATTCATTCAATTGAACCAAAACCAATTGGGATTTCTGTTCGGCTGTAAAACTCAATCCTTGGCCACGGATCAAGTCTCCTTCAGAAATCTCCTGTTCGTTTGCTGTTCCCTTACCCAAAGTCAAATAAGCAATAAACTCTCCTTCTATTGTAAAACTCTGGCCTTCTTTCATCATCGCCACATCCACCAAAGTATGGCTGTCAAAAGTTTCACTTTGATTTTTGGCACCCCCATATACTCTCGTCACCTTTCCCCACTCAGGTTGATACAGTTTGTACCCGGCAGGTTCTCCCTTGTTTTCAGGAAGCACCCAGAGCTGAAGCACCCTGTTTTCTGTATCATCGGGGTTGACCTCGTTATGCGAGAACCCTTCACCTCCCGCGCGTTGGACCTGTAACTGGAATGCGGATAGATCCTGCCCGTTTTCCAACGAACCCACATGCGTAAGCCGGCCCTCCAAAACGAAAGTAACGACATCAATTTCCTTGTGACTGTGCATTCTTGTATCCCCTTTGGGATTATATTTTGCATCCGCCAGGTAAACAAAGTTACCGATTCCCATCCAGGATGTCTCTTCAATATCGTCACCCAGGACTCTTGGGTCCTCTACCAGGTAATATTCCCTGAGGTCCGCAAATCCACCCTGCTCAAGATCACCCCGATGTAAGATTTCCATAATTCAATCCGCCTCCCGACTGAGTTTGAGATAATATTTGGCTATTCGAATGACATCTTCAGACAGGGGAAACCTTCTCGGCCAGCGATCGCCCGGGCGACCGTGACCTGCCCCTCCCATTTCTCTTTCTCCCATATTGCCCCTCACTCGCAATTTAGTGTAAAGTAGCCCCTTTAAACCTTCTTTTCAAGGGGCTATGGGCAAGAAACCGACACTTTATCTGATTGACGGGTCGTCGTATATCTTCCGGGCGTTTTACGGCATCCGGCAGTTTCTGTCCAATTCCAAAGGACTCCCCACCAACGCCCTCTACGGCTTCACCACCATGCTCTCCAAGGTGGTGCGCGACGAACAGCCGGACTACCTCGCCGTCGTCTTCGACTCCAAAGCCAAAACCTTCCGCCACGACATGTACCCCGAATACAAGGCCAACCGCGACACCCCGCCGGAAGAGCTGGCCGAGCAGTTCCCGTACTTCGAGCCTCTCGTCGAGGCGTTCAATATGGTCAGCCTGCGGCAGGACGGCTTCGAGGCGGACGACATCATCGGCACCCTCGCCAAGATGGGCGAGCAGGCGGGGATGGCGGTCACCATCGTCAGCGGCGACAAGGACATGATGCAGTTGATCTCCCCCAACGTCCACATGCTCGACACGATGAAGGACAAACGCTTCAAAAAACCGGAGGTGATCGACAAGTTCGGCGTGCCGCCGGAGAAGGTGATCGAGGTGATGGGCCTGATGGGCGACTCCAGCGACAACATCCCCGGCGTGAAGGGCGTCGGACCCAAAACCGCGACGGAGCTGATCCAGAAATACGGCTCGATTGAGGAGCTCTACAAACATATTGATGAAATTGAGAAACAAAAACTGAAGGACAAACTGGAGACGGACAAGGACAACGCCCTGCTCAGCCGCAAACTGGTGACCATCGATACCGAGATGAAGCTGGACTGCGAGGTCGCCGACCTCAAGATGAAGGAGCCGGACATCGAAAAACTGCGCGCCATGTTCACTGAGCTGGGATTTCAATCTCTCCTGGCCGGCCTTCCAGAGGCCGGCCAGGAGTCCGGTGCGTTACCGGCAGACGAAAGTAAAAAAGTCGAGTCGCATTACGAAACGATCATGGACAAGCAGGCGCTGGACGCGCTGGTCAAGAAGTTGAAGAAGGTGAAAGAGTTCGCGCTCGATCTGGAGACGACCAGCAAGCATCCGGTGGTGGCGGAGATGGTGGGCATTTCGTTTTCGTGGGCGGAGGGCGAGGCGTGCTACATCCCGGTGAGCCACCGCTACCTGGGCGTGCCGGAGCAACTCGACAAGCAGAAGGTGATCGAAGCCCTCAAACCTCTGCTGGAAGATGGAAAGCTTAAAAAGTTCGGGCACAACATCAAGTACGATCTGATCGTGCTTGCCAACGAGGGCGTGGCGCTCAAGGGCATCGCGTTCGATTCCATGCTGGCGTCGTATGTGCTGGACCCGTCGAAACGCCAGCACGGCCTCGACGCTCTGGCGCTGGAGATGCTGGGGCATCAGAACATCACCTATGCCGACGTGGCGGGCAAGGGCGCGAAGCAGATCGGTTTCGACGAGGTGGAGATCGAGCCGGCCGCCGAATACGCGGCGGAGGACAGCGACATCACCTGGCGTTTGACGCATGCGCTGAAGGCGCGCCTTAAAGACGAAACCTTGAAGCTGTACGAGGAGCTGGAGTTGCCGCTGATCGATGTGCTGGCGGCCATGGAGCAGGCCGGCGTGCGGGTGGACCGCGAGCATCTTAAAAAGCTGTCGCGCCAGCTGGACAAGGATTTGAAGAAGCTGGAGAACGAAATCTATGCGCTGGCGGGGGAGCCGTTCAACATCAATTCGCCGAAACAGCTGGCGGTGATCCTGTTCGAGAAGCTGGGCCTGGAGGGGAAGAAGAAGACCAAGACCGGCTTCTCGACGGACATGAGCGTGATGGAGGAGTTGGCGGACGAGCACGAGCTGCCGGCAAAGATCGTCAATTTCCGCCAGCTGTCGAAGTTGAAATCGACCTACGTCGACGCCCTGCCGCTGGAGATTTTTGACAAGACGGGGCGGGTGCATACGTCGTACAACCAGACGGTGGCGGCGACGGGACGGCTGAGCAGTAGCGATCCCAATCTGCAAAATATTCCGATCCGCTCCGACCTCGGCAAGGAAATCCGGCAGGCGTTTGTCGCGGAGGGAGACGGATGGTTGTTGTCGGCGGACTATTCGCAGATCGAGTTGCGCATCCTCGCGCATTTATCGGGGGACCCGGCACTGATCCGGGCGTTCAAGAAGGGGGAGGACATTCATACGCGCACGGCGGCGGAGATTTTCGGTCAGCCGTTGGATGCGGTGGACGAGGACGGGCGGCGCATGGCGAAGGCGGTGAACTTCGGCATCGTGTACGGGCTGAGCGCGTTCGGGCTGTCGCGGCAGTTGAAGATATCGCCGAGGGACGCGAAGGAATTCATCGACCAGTATTTTGATCTGTACAAAAACGTGAAGACGTTCATGGACCGCACCATCGAGGATGCGCGCCAGATCGGGTACACCGTGACGGTGATGAACCGGCGGCGGTACCTGCCGGACCTGCACAGCAAGAACCGGCAGGTGCGCGAGTCGGCGGAGCGGGTGGCGATCAATTCGCCGGTGCAGGGCAGCGCGGCGGATATGATCAAGGTGGCGATGGTCCGGCTGCATCGCAACCTGGCGAAGCAGAAGCTGAAATCGAAGATGATCATGCAGGTGCACGACGAGCTGGTGTTCGAGTGTCCGGCGCAAGAGAAGAAGGAGGTCGAGGCGCTGGTGAAGAGTGAAATGGAAGGTGTGTGGCCCATGAAGGTGCCGGTGGTGGTTCATCTGGACTGGGGCCGGAACTGGGATGAGGCCCATTAATTCTTATTGGAGGATTGACAGGATTTACAGAAGACGTTAAATTAATAAGTTCTGCCTTGATTTCCACAGCCGACGCTTGGAAAGGAGGAGGCACTATTAAGAATTTAATTTTCGGGGTTGGACATGTCGCCACCAGAGCGGTTTCTCCTGGTCTTACAAGGCAACGACGAAAAAAAAATCGTACTGGAGTTTGAATCGGAGCATTTCCTGACCGGAAAATGGAAAGCGGCGAAAGACCTTGGGGTGTGGGTCCGCCGGTTGACCGCGGAGGAATTTGAGTCCGAAGAGTACAGGGGTGTTCTGCATTACGATATGCGGCATCACGCCACCAGCTCCATTTTCCATTTAGAACAATGGAGAAATTATTTAATGAATGAAAACGGGACGCCGTCTTCCTGATTTCGCTTCCCCGCCTCGTTTATTACACGCCCTGCCTGACCTCCGCGGTTTAAGCCTTTTAATTACCCACCCTGGTCTTTGTCCGGTCCCATCGGCCTTTTGTTACAATGAATGGAAGCATGAATCGATATCATTGGGTCTGAAACGACACTTGAATAAAATGCAACAAAATTTGAAACGAACCGTAACCTTTCGCACAGGGCCACTTATCTTTTGCGTTCTTGTTTGTTTGTGGACCCTGGGTTTTTGGGAGGGCGCGGCGCGGGCGGAGTCGGGCAGCTTTTTCAGTTTCGCTCTGGCCGGGGGATGGGTCATCGCCCCGGGAGCCGGTCTGGAGTCGAGCCCGTCACTCGGGGAGGTTCGTTTCGATCCCGGTTATTCCATTAAAACGTCTTTCGGTTTATTGCTTGCGCGAAAGTTTCATCTGGAAGCGGAATACCTGTACACCTCCAATCGTATCGATGCTCTGGTCAACCCGCCCACAGTGACGCCTCTGCTGGCCTCCGACCGCTTGACCCACAGCCTGATGTTAAACGCCACCTATCGGATGGAGACGCCGCCTCTGGGAGACGTGTATTGGGAGAGGCGGGGATTTTACTTTTATGTGGGTGGTGGGGCGGGGATGGCGTGGCAGGATTATACGGTGGAGACTGTTGCCACCGTGACGGATTCCAGCCTGGCGTGGCAGGTTTTCATCGGGTTCGAAAAGATGAATTCTTCCGGCCCTGTTTTGGCTTCCTTCCCTTCGCCATTTCTGCAATACCGGTTTCTTCATATCACGGAGGGGGATTTCGGGGCATTCCAATCGGATGCCTCCATGCACATCATCGAATTCGGTTTCCGTTTTTACGGAGGAATTTAAGATTGAGTCCTCCAGCTGAAAATAATACCTAAAAAAGGGTGGTTTTCTGCTCTTTTTGAGTGGGAGAGGCCCAATTTATAAGGGAATCTCCCGGCAAGGGGAGTATAACTCTTTGAATTAAATAACCCTTGTGGTACACAAATGCAAAAATTTCCCTTACAATGTAAAGGGTTACATTAAATGTAATCCTAGCTTGGTTTGCAACTTTTTGGGAGTGAAGGATGAGAAGTAGCGGTGTTTGGGTTTATGTGATTGGAATCTTCATGTTTGTCTGGGGATTCTGCCAGCTGGCGTATGCTTTTATGGATATCCGTCTCCCTATCAACATCCCCTTCACAGAATGGGGAGCCGTATTCGGCGAGGATGACCTGTTCTATAAGATGCAATTGGGTTTGTCATTCGGCTGCATGTTGTCCGGATTTGGCATGCTGATCTTCATGACCTGGTCCCGGATTCTGGCCATCTGGCTGGTCTGGACGTTTGCGGGATTTTTCTTTTATATGTTTCTGCTGATCGGCCCGATGGAATTTGAGGAATTTTTTGTTCGGCAATTTGCTGTGTTTTTCGCGATTGCCCTCATCCTGCTCTGGTTTTTCAATCAGGAAGGGACCCGGGAGGTCCTGAACTCAGACCCGGCCAAGAAACAGATGCGGTTGATTCCATTTTTCTCTCTGCTCCTTTTTGCATCAGGCGGTTATCTTTTTATAAATTTACCCAGCCAACTGCCCCTCATTTTCACCGAGGCCCGGTTTCCGGAAGTTGAGCAGATCAATTATTTGTCCAAAAGCAAAAAGTTCTACAATACCCGGTATGAGCGCACAGTGTTTCCTCTGGCCTTTACCCTGGCCGTTCCCAAAGGGACTAAGCTGGTCTCGTTGAACCAGACTTCCGGTTTCAAAGATCAGGGGCCATGCGAAGTTCGACTGGATACTCCTGGACAGGCCCAGAGCATTTTGTTAACACGTCAAACGACGGTGCAAAAAGAGTGGAGTTCTCCCAAGACCCAGAAATTTCTCGAACGCATTCATCTTTTGACCCCCTATGTATATGCGAGAAAGATTTTCTCCGACCGGAGGAGCATTATCAATTGGCGGGCGCGCAATAAGATTGGAGTGTGGGGTGGAGATGCAATTGGTGATGTGAATATGCAGGGTATGAAGGGTTTTGTGGTGAATGTCGAAAAGCAGGGTGAAGCATTTGGTAAACCCATCCGATGGTATTTTGATTTCAATCTTTATCTTAAGGATGTTTCGGCCGGTGGCGGACAATTGTTAGGGTTCAAGGGCGGCCAGACGACCCCCCTGAATATCCTCGGTTCCCTGCAGGTGCGGTTGGATACATCCAAAACAGCCGCCGACTATTACGAGGACGGCCTGAAGCTGAGAAAGAAAAGAAGATATGAGAAAGCCAAGATGGCTTTCGCCTCCTCCCTGTGCCTCGATGTTCAAAACCCAGAGGTCCACTATGCCATGGCAGAAGCACTTTTCAAAGTCCGGAACTATGAACAGGCGGATCGGCATTTGGTCAAAGCCCTGGAAGTGAAGGAAAATTTCCCCGATGCTTTCAAACTGTTTGAAAAAACTCGAAAGAAACTGGGCAAGCCCGCCACATTGGAATCGGTCGAGCAGACTTAAAATCTGTATGCACCTTTAATTGTAAAACTAACCGCTCACATTGGCAAAACGTCAACAGGGCCTGCGGGGATAACCGCAGACCCTTGTTTTTTTCCATCAGGCCGGTTTTGGGCTTCCATCCGTTATGCCATGATGACCCGTCTTCCGGACTGATATTCATTTCATCGGTGCCCATGGCGTTTCTGCTGGCCGCCCCGCTGATACCCCTTATGTTTTTCCCCGTAACCGCCATGGCGATGACCCCGCTGGTGGCTGAAATGATGGCCTTGGCCGGGATGGTGGTGGCCGTGGTGTCCCCAATGCCGGTGGTGGCGCGGGTGGTGATGTCCGCGGTAACCTCCCCATCCCAGATAAGGCCGCGCTGGGTAGGGTCTCGTATAATAATTCTTATGGGGCTGAGGGTTTCCAAACCAGAAAGTCGACAGTCCGTTCGGACGATCGGAAACTGAAAATCCAAATCCGCTTACACCCAGATCCACCCGAAGTCCGGAATGGGCCCAGGCATTGTTGCTGAGGGTGACAACCCAAAGTGCGCCGATGAGTGCCAGCGTGATCTTTTTCATGACCGGTTCTCCTTGTTAGGGTTTGCAATCATTTCATCCGCAAATATCGAACCTTTATCGAACTAATATTACCAATATAGTTACATCAAATTTTATAGTCAAACTTATTTGTAAAGTTATACATTAATTTTCTTTAATCCTTGAACTAATTTGTTTATAATGGTTTATAAGGTGTATTTTTAGCGGGTTTTGCCGTGAGGATTTCATATCCATGAATTTATAGTTAAAAATGAATTAAATTTTGAACTTAAGCGGCAGTCTTTCGCAGGTTCTTAGAGGCAGGTGAGCATGGATCTTCAATACAATGGAAACCAGCGCAGGGAATACCTAAACATGACCGACCGCATCGGCGTCCGGTGGCTGGAGGTATTTCAGGGAGACATCACATTTTATCAGGCCGCTTATTGGGATTTATTCACCCGGCTATGGAAGGCCGGAAGCCCGGTCCGTAAAACCGATGCTCTAAAGTTTATGGTGGGAATCAAAAGCGCGCAAACCGCGGGCAAGTATATTGAGACGGCGCTAAAAAAGGAATCGATCCTCGAAGAGGACAATCCGGAGGACGCCCGTTCCCGCCTCCTCAGGTTATCCCCGCAAATGCAGGAGCGACTGGATTTGTTTTTCGACCAGGCGGTCGACCATTTAAGGGATTCCAACCGCATTATCGAATCCAGCCAAACTCCTTCCGTGGAAATCTAGCTCAATTGAGCGACTCGCTTGGTCTTAAACTTTTATAAAAAAAGGGGGGTGAGTGAGGTTAGCGCTTAACCACACCATCGAGGATGCGGTCGATGGTTTCCAGGAATTCCGGCACGTCGATGGGTTTGGTGATGTAGTACTTGAATCCTTCCTTCAATCCTTCCCCGATCTGCAATTGCGTGGTCATGCTGGACAGAGCCACTACGGGGATGTTGGCGGTTTCTTCAGATGCCTGCATCTGTTTCAAGGCATCCATTCCACTGCCGTCGGGAAGGTGTACATCCATCAACACCATGTCCGGGTGGTGCTTTTTAGCTTGTTGAACCCCTTCTGCCACCGTTTCGGCACTAATGATTTTGATACCCGGGCGGCTAGTCAGAATGTGCCGGACCAGTTCCTGAAGTTCGGGGCTGTCTTCCACATGCAATAACGTATATCCGGATTTTTCGGTTGAATTCATAGAAATCTCCTCACCCCTCAGAGTAAGGTTTTTACAGAAGAATGCAACCGAAGAAGCGCCCCAGCCGATTTTTTATAACTATTTGAAAATAAAGGAATTCCTCTATTTTGGTGGGCCTTGTCACTTTTGATTGCGTTTCAGGTTCGCGATCATCTGCTCTCTTTCGAGCCGTAGTTTCTCCTTGAACGCCTCAACCCCGCCGTTCTTTTTGTCGTAATGCTTGCGTATTTTATCCACGGGCACCACTGTGTCGGCGTGTTCTCCGGTGAGGCACATCCCATTTATATCGCACGCCCAGATCGGGTAATCCTTTTCCACTTGGTCGCGCAAATCCTCTGGCAGGTTGAAATTGTGCGGCAGATGGGTGTAATTGGCATCGACCTGCTCCTCAATACGGTCCAATTCCTTCATCAGGTCATCGATGTTCTCGCCGTCCCAGTCGCCGACATGGTCGTCGCCGTCCGCAGACATGATGCGGTTTTTGATCGCCGGATCGATTTCCACCTTGTCCAGCGAAAACCGGCGCCCGTGTTCGTCAGCCATAAAGAATCTCCAACAGGCAAAATTTAATAAGAATGATCCCGCTACCTTACCGCCCCCCTGCCGTCCCTGTCAATCGGATAAGTGGCCATTGAGGATGGATTGATTTGGATTTTTGCCCTTGCCAAGATTTAAGGTAGAATTGGACCCGGATGCAAATGGAAGGCTTCAGGGGCTAAGCGCTTTCTGCTTCCCGGACCGACCGGGCAATGGCTTGGCCGGCTCTGGTACTGATGAATCGTTGCTGGTCGTAACCCGACACCATTTCCCAGGCGAGGTCCGGATAACGTTCGACCAATGGGAGAGCCACATCGTCCAGCATCCATTGGCCATGCCGTTCGTCTTCCTGGATATGCACTTCCCAGTAGTTGATGGCTTCCGGACTCAATCCCAGACGCTTGCCGGCGAGTTTATAATTGTTGAACGCCGCGGGAACTGAAACTTCAAAGAAAAGAAGAGAACCGATATAACGTAAAAAATTCCGCTTGCGCTCGCAAAGAAAAAAACTGTGATTGATATTGGCTAGAACCTCCCAGGGAGCCAAATCAAAGTAAGCTTCCGGCCGGGTTTCCATCTTGAATTCCTGCAGCATGGTAGAGAAATAAGACGAATGTTTCCTGGCTAGGATTCCTTTTCCGTACTCCTCAAAAAAAATTCGGGTGAGCATTGAATGAACTTCGTTCCCAACTCCTCCTAAAACCCGGGAGAGTTGGCTGGCCTCAACCAATCCGTCGAGAGAAGCAATGGCTAAAAGCCGACGGTAACCGGTTTCCGTCATCTCATTGCGAAAATAAAGGCCTTCCGTTGAAGGTTTCGGATCGAGGTCTTCAGCCACACGATCCCGCAAGGCTTTTCTGACCTCGACAACCGCATGGAGCGGTTCAACATTGGCATAGTTGGATTCCCAATTCTGCCAAGCCGATTCGATACGGCTCTGGATCCCGAAAAGAAAAAGAGAACCCTCATTGGCATAATTGTTCAGGTCGTCGTACCAAAAAAGTTTCAACCGGTTGATGCGATACAGGATTCTATGGAGAAAAAGAAGGGTCTGGGGTTCGGGCTCTGCATCATCAAAAGCCTCCGAAAGAGCGTACTCCAGTGCATCCTCGAAGGACTCTTTCAATGCAGGGTTTTTGGCGATCTTTTGTTCCAGATTATCCAGATGAAGCAATCGAGTGAATTGACGTTCAACATCCTGATAATTGATATCGGAAACTTCCGCCGCTGAGTCTCTTTTTAAATCCATTTGGGTTTCATTGGGAAATATTTGGGTTTTGGGATTGCACGGTTAGTTAAGAAGACGGTATTATAGCATAATATCGCTGAGCCCTCAAACATCAGGACTGTTTTACTTCCATTATCAGGACAATAATGACATTTAATTTTAAAAACCTCAGGCCCAATAACAACTCCAATTCGCCGGATCAGGAATTTGCGCAAACCGTTTTGGAAGGATTGTCTAAAGAGCGGAAAATATTGCCCTCCTGGCTCATATTCGATGACCGGGGAAGTGAAATTTTCCAGGAAATCGTGGAGCTGAAAAATTATCATCCTGCCGTATGCGAGTTTGAAATATTTCATACACACAAGCAAACCTTTACGGATATCATTTCTAATGAAACCTTGCAGATTATCGACCTCGGTTCGGGGGATGCGCGTAAGACGATGGTCCTGCTTGAGCATTTAATGAAAAGCAACCTGCAAGTTCATTACATCCCCATCGACATTTCTGCCGGCGCCATTAAAAAACTTGTCACCTCACTGGAATTGAAATTCAGCAACACTTCATTGACGGTCACCGGGATCGCCTCCGAATATTTTCAAGGACTGGAAGCAGTTTCCCGGGAACAGTTCGAGCGAAACTTTGTTTTTTTTCTGGGATCGACCATCGGGAACCAGGATTACCCCGCCGCAGGGAAGTTTGTGCGCCGGCTATGGGATTCTCTCAATGAAGGGGATTACGTGATGATCGGATTTGATCTCATGAAAAACCCGAAACTCCTTTACAGCGCCTACAACGATCCCGAGGGTGTATTTCAAAAATTCAATTTGCATCTATTGGACCGCATCAACCAAAAACTTGGAGCCGATTTCGTCAAACAAAATTACGTCCAGGAGGGACATTACAATGAGCGGTCCCGAGCCGTTGAAAGTCATATTTACAGTACCGTGGACCAAACGGTTTGTATATCGGCGTTGAACAAGGAGTTCCACTTCAAATTGTGGGAAGGGATGCAGACCGAGCATTCTTATAAGTACACGGTGCCGGAAATCGAAGCGTTGGCTCAAAATAATGGATTTGCAATTGTTGAGCACCTTTTTGATTCTAAAAAGTTTTTTGTGGATTCGATCTGGAAAGTCAAAAAATAAATTTTCAATAAATCCACGGCTTTTTTCATAAGAAAAAGGGTTCAGCCCGTTAGAGCTAAACCCTTAAATACTGGTCGGGATGAGAAGATTTGAACTTCCGACCCCCTCGTCCCGAACGAGGTGCGCTACCAGGCTGCGCTACATCCCGAATATTTTATTTGTGCAGGGTCCGACGGCAGACTCGATTTAACTTTTATCCCACACGTAGCGGTTGACGCTCTCGCTCTGGAACGACGTATTGGTCACGTTCCTTCCCACGTCCTTCGACTTCCCGCATTTGGGGCATTTCACTTCCTTTTCACCCACCTCGGACATCTTCATTTCCACGATAAAGTCGTGCCTGCATTTCTTGCAGGTATGATCGTACTGCGGCATAACGTTCCCTCTGAAAATCGGTAAGATTACCTTATTTATATCCTGATTTCAACGCCTCCGCAAGCGCCGGGTGCGTCAACCCCGCCTTTTCCCCGGTTTGACCGCGAGAAACCCCGCAAAATTGAACCATTTGAAGAAGATGTCCACCTGCCGGAACTCGGCCCCCGCCAGCAGGTCCCGGTTTTTCCCCGGTTTGAGGGGAATCAGCACCTTCTCCAGCGCCTCCCGCTTTTTGGCAATTTCCAGCTTCGAGTAGCCCCGGCTGCGCTTGTAGGCGTGGTACCGCTCAACGAACAGGTCGTTGAGGCCGTCCGAATTCCCCTGCACTTTTTCGATGAGGATCAACCCGCCGCCGGGGCGCAGTCCCCGATAAATTTTTTTCAGCATGGCCGCCCGCCGTTTCGGCGGAATAAATTGCAGAGTGTAGTTCATGATCACCACACTGGCATCGGCCAATTCAAAATCGCTTTCCAGATCCGCCGCCACCAACTCGCAATGCTTCAAATGTCCCTTCAATTTGGCGCGCGCCTTCTTCAGCATGGCTTCCGAATTATCAAGCCCCACAAAACGGATTTTCAAATCCGCCGGTATCTCTTTAACCAGTAGACGTAAAAGCGTTCCGGTGGAGCATCCCAGGTCATACACAGCCGAATTTTTCTGCGCGAAGTGGAGAGCGAGGTCGATCACCATCTGCTGGCACTCCTTATAAAATGGAACGCTCCGCTCCAGCATGTCGTCGAACACTCGCACCACCGGCTCGTTGAATTCGAATGTACCCTGTGTCCACGGCTTCTTAAACAAAGTGTCTTTTTGTTTCGGGACCATATGGAAAAAGGTTCACTCAAACGGAATCAGGGCGGCCCGCACGAGCCGCCCTGAATGTTTAAGAGATGTTTCAATGGGTACGGCGAATTACGGACCCTGGATTTCTCCGCCGCCCACCGGACCGGATTTGGTTTTGACCAGCAGTTTGTTGACGGCGTTGACGTATGCCTCGGCGCTGGCTTCCACCGTGTTGACGCCGGTGCCCTTGCCGAGCACTTCCCGGTTTTCGTGGAGCACGCGCACGGTGACTTCCCCCTGCGCGTCCTTACCACGGGTCTTCGACATCACCTGGTAGTCGAGCAGTTTGCAGGTCATTCCGGTGATGCTGTCGATGGCGTGGTACATGGCGTCGATCGGCCCGTCGCCCTGGCCGGTATCCGTATGGATTTTGCCGTCGCGGCTTTCGAGTGTGACGGTGGCGCCGGGCGTAGAGCCGCTTTCGAAAGTTCCCTGCACCTTTTTGAGAGTATACGTATTCAATTCCTCGTCGGTGAATTTCCGTTTCTGGATCAGAGCGAGGATGTCCTCGTCGTATAAATCTTTTTTCTCATCGGCCAGCACTTTAAAGTCGGTGAACACGCGGTCCAATTCCTGCTGCGTCACCTGATAACCCATAGCCTCGATTTTTTTCGACAGCGCGTTGCGCCCGGAGTGTTTCCCCAGTACCAACTCAGAACTTTCGAGGCCGATGTCCTGCGGGTTCATGATCTCGTAGGTATCCTTCTTTTTGAGGAAGCCGTCCTGGTGTATGCCCGCCTCGTGCGCGAAAGCGTTCTTGCCGACAATCGCTTTGTTCCTCTGCACGAAGAATCCCGTGAGACTGCTCACCAGCCGACTGCAGGCCATGATGTGTTGGGTGTCGATTTTCGTGTCGACGCCAAAATAATCCTTGCGCGTTTTGAGCGCCATGACGATTTCTTCCATCGCCGCGTTACCGGCGCGTTCACCGATACCGTTGACGGTGCACTCCACCTGCCGCGCTCCTTGCTTGATGGCCTCGAGTGAGTTCGCCACCGCCATGCCGAGGTCGTTGTGGCAATGCACGCTGATCACGGCCTGGTCGATATTGGGCACGTTTTGTTTTAAGGAGCGAATTATTTGACCGAACTGCTCCGGTACCGAATAACCGACGGTATCGGGGATATTCACCGTACCCGCTCCGGCGGCGATCACCGCTTCTACCACTTCGGCAAGAAACTCCGGCTCCGTGCGTGAGGCGTCTTCCGGCGAAAACTCGATGTCGTCGCAGAACTTGCGTCCGAATTTCACCGCGTCCACCGCCATCTGAATGATCTCGTCCTTGCCTTTCAGCAGTTTGTGGTCGCGGTGCAGTTTGGAGGTGGACAGAAAAATATGAATGCGGGGCGACTCCGCTTTTTCGAGCGCACGCGCCGCCGCATCGATGTCATTCTCGAGCGCGCGGGCCAGGCCCGCCACGGAGGAACCTTTGATCTCGTTCGCGATCTGCCGGACCGATTCGAAATCGCCGGGGGACGCCACCGGAAAACCCGCCTCAATGACGTCCACTTTGAGTAGGGCCAGCTGCCGCGCGATTTCCAACTTTTCCTTGTTGTTCATGCTGGCGCCGGGGCACTGTTCCCCATCTCTTAAAGTGGTGTCAAATATAATGAGTCGTTCCGGTTTCATGGTTCGGGTTCGTACCCTCCGTGTTCAAGGTTGATGTTGCGAGTCGATATCTTCGGCTTTTATCATCTCATAGCTTTCCTCTTTAGAAAAGCCGCTTTGAAACATTCCAGTGTCGTAGTCCAGGGCTTCTGCGCCCACAATAGCCTTGTTCCGGGGGACCGGGTAGCCGGTGATTTGGCTGACCAGGCGGCTGGTGGCCGCGATCCGGGTGGGATCGATGCCGCAATCGACCCCGAAAACGTCCTTTCGGGTGCGGAGGGCCATGACGATTTCCTCCATCGCCGCGTTGCCGGCGCGTTCACCGATACCGTTGATGGTGCACTCTATTTGGCGTGCTCCGGCCCGGACCGCGGCCAGGGAGTTGGCGACCGCGAGCCCCAGATCGTTGTGGCAATGGACCGAGAGCACGGCCTTGTCGATATTGGGCACCCGGTTCAGCAACATCTCGATCAGGGCCGTGAACTCGTCGGGCATGGTGTAGCCGACCG
>JAPUGN010000059.1 GCA_027298165.1 Nitrospinota bacterium | reverse complement strand
CACCCTGGCGGGCCGGCATATCGTCTACATGCCGACAGTCAACCAGATCAGCGTTTCCCGCCGCATCGAAGACGAAGCGGAAAAGAACCGTCTTAAGGATCTGGTGGCGGAAATCGGCCGTCCCGACGAAGGGTATATCGTCCGCACCGCCGGGTTGGGCAGGAAAAAGGAGGACTTCCTGCCCGACGTCAATTTTCTGCACAAGCTGTGGGACAACCTGAAGGGCCGGTCCGATAGTCAGAAAGCTCCCTGCCTGCTGTATGAAGACCTGAACCTGATTTTCCGGTCGATCCGCGATTTATTCAACGAAAACGTCCAGCGTCTGGTGGTCGACTCCAAAATTGATTACGAACAATGTATCGAGTTCTGTACGAATTATCTCCCTCACCTGGTGGATAAAATCGAGGTCTACAAGGAACCCGTTCCCATTTTCGATTACTACGGCATCGAGATCGAAATCAATCGGGCACTGGGCCGGAAAATCTGGCTCAAATCCGGCGGATTCATTACCATCGACCAGACCGAAGCGCTGGTCGCGGTCGACGTCAACACCGGTAAATTTGTCGGGCACAGCGACCCGGAAGAAACCATCCTCACGACGAACCTCGAGGCGGTCAAGGAAGTTGTTTACCAGTTGCGTCTCAGAAACATCGGCGGCATCATCATCGTCGATTTTATCGACATGGCCAAAGAGGAAAGCAAGGAGATCGTCTGGAACGCCCTGACCCAAGAGCTGAAGTACGATCGTTCGCGAACGAATATCCTGAAAATTTCCGAATTAGGCCTGGTGGAGATGACCCGCAAGCGGGTGCGTGGCAGTCTCAGCCAGACCCTGTGCGATCCCTGCCCCTATTGCGAAGGCAGTGGGCAAATCAAATCGACCACCACCGTATGTTATGAAATCATCCGGGCCCTGCAACGGCTGGTCACCAACAACCTGACCCAGAAGAACATCACCATCGAAGTGCCGCCGCCGGTGTACGACCTTCTATTTGAAGAAGAAACCTCGTACCTGGACGATATCGAAAAATTCTACAACATAGAAGTGAACGTCAAGGTCAACCCCAAGTTGCATCAGGAAAAGTACACTATCATCACCTGATTTTCGCCAAAGGGTGCCATGTCGGACAATTTACCTCCCTTAAAACCCCCGCACCGCCGCAAAAATGCCCTTCGATGGTTGATCTATTCTGTACTGGTGGTGTGGACCGCCGATTATTTCTTGATGCATCCCGCCAGCATCACCCATGAAGACCTACCCCCCGCTCCTCCCGAGTTGAAAGAACTCGCAGACCGCCTCAGTCGCCACGTGCACACCCTGGCGTCACCGGAGCTTAAAGGCCGCCAATTCGGAACGGCGGGCAACCGGGCGGCGGAAAAATACCTGCTCGATGCGTTTGCTGAATTAAAACTATCCACCCCCGCGCCGCAACAACACCGCACCCAGAAAGTTGATCCCACCATCGGCAACAATGTCTTTTCGGCGCTGGCTCCCATTCATCCGTCGCGCCCGTGGATCGTGCTGGGGGCGCATTTTGATCATCTCGGCGATCACGACGGCGAACTGTTTCTGGGAGCGGACGACAATGCCAGCAGCGTCGCCGTTCTACTGGAAACCGCGAGACGCCTGCAACAGGGTCCCGCGCTACAGCGGTTCAATGTTCTGGTGGTGGGATTCAATTCCGAAGAGCCCCCTCACTTTCTCACCCACCTGATGGGATCCAACCAGTTCTTCATGCGTATCCGGGACGTGGGCATCGCCCGCACCGATATCCAGTTGGCCGTCATCATGGACCTGATGGGCGGGGTCAGCTGGCAACCGCTCCAAGACACCCTGTTCGCCGTGGGTTCGGAAAAAACGGCGGCACTGGAAACGCTGATCCCAAAAATCCGTGTGCCCGGTTTGGACGTGCGCCGCCTCGGCATCCACATGGTGGAATCCGTTCCGGGAATCGGTCAGACCCCCTTCAGCGATTACGACGCGTTCCGCAACCGGGGAATCCCGTTTCTGTTTTTGAGCTCCGGGCGGACGCCACATTACCACCGCTCCTCGGACACCCTTGAAAAACTGCATTACGCACGCATGGCCCGGTCCGTCCTCTGGCTGACCGAATGGGTCCGCGCGGTGGACGCCCTGCCGGAGCCTTTGACGTTTCAAAAAGGCCGGGAAAACATTCGACAGGATTTTGATTCCATATACCCTCTGATACGTGAAGCCGCCCGCTGGCCGGGAAAAATCGCCAAGACCAGTTGGATCAGTCTGTACAAATTAAATCGGGACCAAACGCGGCTGGAGGAAATCCAGGCGAAACTCCAATCGCAAACCCCGCTCGGCGCCGATGACCAGCGGGCCCTCAGCCTGGCCTCCATCCGCCTGCAATGCCTGCTGGGCGACATGGGCCTGTGTTTTCTGTTGCCGGGTTTTTAGGAATATCAATCCGGCGAAACCTGAGGGTTTACATGATGTTTCCCTACCAGCAGGTTCCGCTCCCGTCACGAGCCGGCCGAAAAAATGCCGCTGACGGACAACTTGAGGTTTGGAGTTGACGGGTCCCGTGTTAAAATCCTGGCATTCCCTGGATGAAAAATCACTTGGGACCTGTTGAAGAGTCCGCGTTATTTTTGGTACAATTCCATCGCCTCCCTCACCAGGCGGGGCATCCGGTTAACCCTTAGGAGATTATAATCATGAGATCACTACTGATCTGCGGAACCTTATTGCTGTGTCTTTCCTGGGTGGCCGGGTGTGGCACTGTGGGCAAGGATTTCAGTGTCGAGCAGGCCCAGGCCATTGAAAACGGCAAAACCACCAAGGAAGACATCGCCGTAATGTTTGGCGAACCGTTTAAAACCGGTATCCAGAACGGCCATCCTGTTTGGGTTTATGAGAAGAGCAAGTGGGCGCTCATCGGGGACGAGCCCACCAAAAGTCTCATTGTAGAGTTCGATGACAAGGGCGTGGTGCGCAGCCACCAGGTCACCTCGAACGAACCCGCCCTTTAACCCGACCACAACCCCTTTATTGATGTTCGGATTCCAACGGGACCAGCAAGCGATCCTGCATTTGACATGGATCGCTTTTTTTCTGACCTTCGTGGCCTGGTTCAACATGGCGCCGTTCAACACCACTCTGCAGGCGGTGGCAGGGCTGACCTCCGGCCAGATCAAACTGCTGATGATCTGCAACGTGGCGCTGACCATACCCGCCCGCATCGTGATCGGCTCGCTGGTCGACCGTTACGGCCCCCGGCAGGTGTTCACCGGGATTCTGGTATTTGCCGGTGCTGTCTCCCTCTATTTTTCACTCGCGACCACCTTCGAGGAATTTCTGATCGCCCGCCTGCTGATGGGGTGCGCCGGAGCCGGTTTCGTCGTCGGCATCAAAATGATCGCCGAATGGTTTCCGCCGGACCGCATGGGCACCGCGCAGGGCCTCTATGCCGGCTGGGGCAATTTCGGAGCCGCCGCCGCGGTGTTTGCCCTGCCCCCAATCGCCTCCCTGTTCACTCCGGAAACCGGATGGCGCGTGGCCACCGCCTTCTCCGGCCTGTTGTGCCTGGTCTGGGCCGGGGTGTACCACCGCTGGGCGCGCGAAGTGCCGGGCCGCGCGGATGAGTTTCCCGTTGGCCTCGAAAATACCATCGAAGTCACTTCCAGAAAAGATCTCGTCCTGCAATTGCTTCTCATGATTCCCCTCTACATTGCCATCGGTTTGCTGGTCCTGAAGTTGGCGGACTCCCCCGCCTTTCCGGGCGGCCCATTGCTGAGTGTGGTTTTGTTGGCGGTGGTTCTGGCATTTTTTATATTAAACGCCGTCCGTTGCGTAAAGGTCAACCTTCCCCGCATCACCCATGGCATCCCCGAAAACAACCGATACCCCTTCAGCCAGGTCGCCATTCTCAGTCTCGTTTATGCGCTCACCTTCGGTTCGGAGCTGGCGCTGGTCTCCATGTTTCCGCAGTTCCTGGAAAACACATTCCATCTGTCCGTCGTCATGGCGGGCATTCTGGGATCGTGCGTGGCCTTTTTCAATCTGGTCACTCGTCCCAGCGG
>JAPUGN010000058.1 GCA_027298165.1 Nitrospinota bacterium | reverse complement strand
CGAATTTAATTTTGCGGTGGCTATCCAGACAGGATAAAATGACCCGGACTATCAAGGACGCGCTGTGGACCCTATCGAATTAAAATCCATCATTGAAAATCTTCTGCTGGCTTCCGACCAGCCGGTCAGTCCGGATCTGCTACGCCAGACGTTTCTCAACGGATCGAGCAAGGAGGAGTTGCTTTCTGTATTAAAGGAATTGCAGGAAGATTATCAATCCAAAAATCTGCAGATCGTCGAAGTGGCCGACGGCTTTCAATTGTGCACGCGTCCGGAATATTCTGACTGGATTCGAAAATTTCTGAAGCTGGACCGCAGTTTCAAGCTGTCGCGGGCCGCATTGGACACCCTCGCGATCATCGCCTACAAACAACCGTTGACGCGGGCGGAGGTCGATGAAATCCGCGGCGTTGATTCGAGCGGTGTGGTGCGTACGCTTCTGGAAAAGAAAATCATCGCCCCCGCCGGCCGCAAGAACGTTCCCGGCAAACCCATGATGTTTCGCACCACCCAGAAATTCCTCGAGTATTTCGGTCTGCGGGACTTGAGCGAAATGCCGACGCTGGAAGACTTCAATGACGAACTGGAAGGCCAGGTCGAGCCCGAGCAGGGTGAATTGTCGTTCGATCCCGACGGCCAGGAACCGCCCCCGCCCGATACCGATCACCCCAACGGTGTGGTCAGTGAGGAAACTGCCGCCGGAGCCCGCGACCCGGAAACGGGTAAGGGTTGAAAGCCTCACCCCCCACGCTGGATTCTATGGCCATACGTTTACAGAAAATCATCGCCAGCGCCGGTATTGCCTCCCGGCGGGAAGCGGAACGCTTGATCGACGAGGGTCATGTGTCTGTGAACGGCTCAGTGGTGCGCCAACAGGGCACGCTGGCCGACCCGAAAGTGGACCGGATCAAAGTCAACGGCCGCCTGCTACCCGCTCAGGAAAAAAAGATCTACATGATTTTCAACAAGCCGCGGGGATGTTTGACCACTGTGAAAGACGACCGGGATCGGCCGACCGTGATGGATTTTTTCAAGGATCTTCCCGCACGCTTGTATCCGGTGGGCCGCCTCGATTTTAATACCGAAGGCCTGCTGTTGTTTACCAACGATGGCGAGCTGTCGAAAAAACTGCTGTCTCCAAAATCGAGCGTGCCCCGCACTTATGTGGTGAAGGTCCGCGGCGTGCCCGATGAAAAGGACCTGAACCGCCTGCGTAAGGGTGTGCGTCTGGATAACCGTCCCACCGGCCCCATGAAAGTTCACGTGCAAAGGACCACCGGCAAAAACAGCATCCTGTCCATGCAACTGACCGAAGGCAAATACCGCCATATCAAACGGGTCTGCGAAAAGGTGGGACACCCGGTCGTCAAGATCAACCGCACCCGATTCGGCAACCTCGATTTAACGGAACTGCCCCTGGGGGCCTACCGTTTCCTGACCTCCCGGGAGGCCCGTTCCCTGGCTTCCCTGGTGCGCGACACCGGCAAATCATGATCCGAATGTGGAACCGCACATCTGACTTTAGAATCCAGCCGTGGCAGGTGGTGCTGATCGCCGTATGGGCGTTTTCCTGTTTCTCCGCAAATTCGGCCTGGGCCAAAAGCGAGCCGCGACTGGTATTTGAAGCGGAAGGAAAATCCTCCGTTAAAAATGAAAATTATGTCAGGGGCCGCGCTTTGGCGGTGGGCTACGCGTTCAAAAACGCCTTCGCCTTGGCACTGAAGGATGTTCTGGGGGAGCGCGTCTATAAGCGCAAGTGGCGGGTGCTGGGGAAAATGCTGAAGCGGCCGAAAAAATATATCAAGCGGTACCGTTATCTGGAAGTCTATGACAGCGATGTCGAACAATTCAGCCGGGTCAAATTGGAAGTCGTGTTTTATCCCGATGCGATCAACCGGGAGCTCAGCAGGCTCGGCATTCTGTCGTCATTGGTCAAGCCCAATACCGCTCTGGTGCTGATCAATGAGAAAAGTTTTTCCATCGATGTTCCGCCCGATTTCTGGGATTACGTGCCCATCTCCGAAGTGGCCATGCTTCAGAAATTCCTGGCCGCGGGGGTCAACGTCACCACCCGCGATAAACTGAGCGAGCTGATCGACGAGAGTGAAGTGTATGAAGCCATTCAGGGAGACCTCGACGCCGCGGTGGACATAGGCTTGAAAGCGAAAGTGGATATTGTTATTGTAGGTACAGCGGTCACCACGCGGCTGGGAGACAAAAACGAGCAAGGCCTGACCACCGTGCAGGCCAATTTGACCTTGCGGGCCGTCTCCACCATCCAGTCCACCGTGATCGCCGCCCGCAGCGACTTCACCTCGGTGGAAGCCGAGGATGAATTTAAAGGTGAGCTCCAGGCCTTTGAAGTGGTCGGAAAAAAAATGGCAGTGTTTTTCCTGGACGCGGTGAAGCGGTTCTGGGAACCCCAGCCGCAACCCGAAGCCGGAATGGGACCCGAGGGTTTGGTTCCTGAAAGCCCTGTCCCATTCAAATCACCCCCTCCGTCTTCGGGCTCCACGCCTTCAATAATGGAAGACCTCTGATTATGAATCCCAAGGACAAGAAATTGCTGACCACGGTCCTGATCGCTCTGGGAGTGGCGCTGGTGTTTCTGTACGTGGCGCGGCGAGTGGTCACACCGTTCTTCATCGCCTTTACGCTGGCGTATCTGCTGGACCCCTTGGTGGACCGCCTCGAAAAATGGAAACTGTCCCGTACTCCGGCGGTGATTCTTCTGCTAGCCCTGTTTTTTCTGTTGACTCTGGCGGGCACGGCGGTTTTGGTACCGTTGTTCCGCGTGCAGATAGAACAACTGGCGCACAACCTTCCCCAATACTTGCAGACGCTTCAGGACTGGGGGCGGCCCTTGGTGGAAAACATCGCCTGGCTCGAGCCGGGTAAAATCCAGGAGGCGCTCAACGAGGGAATGAAAAAGGTGGGCGAACTGCCGGTGCAGTTGCTGGGAAACCTGACCGAGATTTTCTGGTCCTCGCTTTCCAGTCTGTTCAACGCGATTCTGGTGGCTGTCAACCTGTTCATCATTCCCATCGCCATGTTTTATTTGTTGCGCGACTTCGATCACATCAACAAAAAAATCGCCAATATGGTTCCGCCGCGACTGCGCGAGCGGTTCGTCGACCTGTTCAAGGAAATCGACCGGGTGCTGTCGCGCTTCGTGCGCGGCCAGTTGATGGTCGCCACCCTCATGGCCGGTTTGTACAGCGCTGGCCTGTTCGCCTGCGGAACGCCCATGAGCCTGTTCATCGGGGTGTTGGCCGGATACGCCAGCCTGGTGCCTTACCTTGGTTTGGTGTTCGGATTGGTGCCGGCGGCGCTGTTGACCTTTTTGCAGTTTCAGGAATGGGGCCCGGTGCTGGGGGTGGTGGCGGTGTTCAGCGTGGTGCAGGCGTTGGAAGGGATGATCATTACCCCGCGGGTGGTGGGCGATCAGGTCGGACTGCACCCGGTGGCAATCATGTTCGCGGTGCTGATCGGCGCGGAACTGTTCGGCCTGCTCGGCATATTCCTGGCGGTGCCGGTGGCGGCGGTACTCAACGTGCTGATGCGCCGGGGCGTCGGCTGGTACAAAAAATCTCCCGCGTACTCCTGAATCAGACGAACTCGTACCGCATGTTCCGCTTCTGCGGCTTGTGCCCGCTGTCGGTGATCAGCCGGCAGATTTCTTTCTCGTCTAGATCGTAAACGGTGCCCGCCGCCGAAACCACGTTTTCCTCCATCATCACGCTTCCCATGTCGTTCGCGCCGTAATACAGAGCCATTTGGCCGATCTTCGGTCCCTGCGTCACCCACGAGGACTGGATATTGTCGATGTTGTCCAACACAATGCGGGAGATGGCGAGGGTGCGCAGATAATCGAGTCCCGTGTTGGGCGGCGGCTGGAAATTTCGCGCAAGTGGGGTTTGCCCGGGTTGAAACGGCCAGGGAATGAAGGCGGTGAACCCACCCGTCCGGTCCTGCTGGTCGCGGATGCGTAGAAGATGTTCGACGCGCTCCCCCGGCGTTTCGATGTGGCCGTACATCATGGTGGCGGTGGTGGGCAGGCCCAACCGGTGCGCTTGATCCATCACCTCCAGCCATTGGTCGGCGGTGCATTTTTTAGGGCTGATGATTTTGCGGACGCGGTCCACCAGAATTTCGCCGCCGCCTCCGGGAATGGAATCCAGCCCGGCGGCGATCAAACGCTCGAGTGTTTCATTTAGGGGGATCTTGGAAATTTTGGTGGTGTGCACGATCTCCGGCGGCGACAGAGCGTGCAGATGAATATCGAATCGGTCCTTGATTTTCCGGAACAGGTCCTCAAAATATTCGATGCGCAAATCCTTGTGGTGCCCGCCCTGCATTAAAATCTGCCGACCCCCGATGGCGATCATCTCTTCAATTTTTTTTGCGATGGTTTCAAACGGTAAAACGTAGGCCTCGTCATGGCCTTCGTGTCGGTAAAACGCGCAGAACCCGCAGTCAGTGACGCAGACGTTGGTGTAGTTGATGTTGCGGTCAATGATATACGTTACAACGTGGTCATCGGTTTCCCGTCGCATGCGGGCGAGACGCGTCGCCACGTTGCCGAGAAGGGTCATGTCCGTGCATGCAAACAACTGCACCGCTTCGGCGCCGTCGATACGCCGGCCTTCGAGGGCTTTTTGTAATATGGATTCGATCATGAGGCTGGGCGGCGAATCGCCGTAGATAATTTTAAAACGTCCAATTGCGTTCGGAGACGGGTGTTTGCCCCCAACTGTCAGCCAATCCCCTCCCCCGGTAGGGGGGCGGCGAATCGTCGCATACCGGGCAAGGCCTGGAGCAAATTTAAAACCTTAGAATGCGAAAATAACGTGTCAATCGTGGAAATCAGCCTTGGCGAAATGGCTTCCAGGCGCCGGCCTGGCCGTCAGCAATTCCATCCCCCGGTAGGGGGTTACCGAAGTTCGACCATGTTCAGGCCGTCGATCCCGGTGTCGCCCATCTGCTCTTCCTCGGTGATGATGAACACGTGAAACCCGAACTTGCTTTTCACCGGCCCGCCGACCTCGCCCAACGGAGCCGCCATGGCGGCGTCTTCCAGTTCCTTGGCGTTGGTGTTGAACTCGAGAAAGCCGAGGTCGCCGCCCTTGGTGCGGGTTCCGCAGGCGCTGTATTTTTTCGCCAGCTTCTCGAACGTTTTGAACAGCAGTTCGCGATTGTCGATTTCCTTCAGCATATCGCCGATCGTCACGGCCAACTCTTCGGTGCTCAAAAGAATATGGCTGATACGGATGGAGCGCATGGTCATAAAACAGTTCCTTCAATGAATATGATTGAATGCAGGAAATTGTACCCCTTTTCAGCATTGAAACAAAATTTTAAGGGCCCGGTGGCGGATAGACGCTCGATTTCTCCCAGAATTTCGATCCCTATTAGGACAATAAATTCATTATTTTCAATAAGTTATGAGGTATGGCGTTACCGGCAAAAGTGTTTTTCCAGGGCTGCGATCAAACCGTCGACCGTGTACTCTTCGGCCATGACATCGACTTTCAATCCGGCTTGTTCCGCTGTTTTGGCGGTGATGGGACCGATACAGGCGACGGCGACTTTTGAAAGTTGCGGTTTGAGTTTCTCTCCGATCAGTTCCATGAAATGCGTCACGGTCGATGAAGAGGTGAAAGTGACGGCGTGGACACTGCCCTCTTTTAATCGGCGGGTCAGTTCCTGTGTATTGGTTTGCGGCCGTACGGTCCGGTAGGCAGGCGCGACATCGATATGAGCGCCCAGCTCCCGCAATTGCTCCGGCAGGGTTTCGCGCGCGACCGCCGCGCGCGGCAACAAAAATTTCTTGCCCTGGATGTTGTCTTTTCCCAGGCTGTCGATCAGCGATTCGGCCACGAACTCATCCGGCACGCCGTCGACCGGGATGCCCAGCGCGTTAACCGCCTGTTCGGTTTTGGGTCCGATGGCGTACAGGCGCAATCCCTTCAACTCACGGACATCTTTCCCCTTTTCCTTAAGGCGCCGCATGAAAAATTTTACACCGTTGACGCTGGTAAAAATCAATCCGTCGTAATGTTCCAAATTTTCAATAGCGCTGTCCAACGGCGCCCAGTCCTCCGGCGGCATGGTTTCGATGACAGGAAACAATAACGGTTCGGCGCCACGCTCGTGCAGTCCGTGGATGAAGGCCTCCGACTGTTCCTCGGGGCGGGTGATGACCAGGGTTTTGCCGAATAGCGGCAGGGTTTCGAACCAATCGGTGTGCGGTTTCAGGGCCACCACTTCGCCGACAATGGTCAAGGCCGGTGGTTTGATATTTTCCCTCGCGGCGATCCCCACGATGGTGCCGAGAGTGCCGGTCCAGGTTTTCTGCCGGTAGGTCGTTCCCCATTGGATCACGGCGATGGGTGTATCAGCGTCTTTGCCGTACTTGATCAGATTGTCGGTGATGCGTTTCAATTTACGCGCGCCCATCAGAAAAATGAGGGTGCCCGACCGGCTGGCGATTTTCTCCCAGTCGATGTGTTCATCTTCCTTGCCCTTTTCGTTACTACCAGTAATGATCGAAAGGGTTGACGAAAAGTCGCGGTGCGTTAGCGGAATGCCTGCATATGCCGCAACGCCAATGGGGGAGGTCACCCCCGGCACCACGGCAAAAGGGATACCCGCTTCGGTGAGGGCGTAGGTTTCTTCACCGCCCCGGCCGAAGATAAACGGATCGCCGCCTTTCAACCGCACCACGATTTTGCCGGCTTTGGCTTTTTCGATCAGCAGGGCGTTGATGTTCTCCTGGGAGAGTGTGTAGTGCCCTTCTTTTTTCCCGGCGTACATGATTTCCGTACCCGGCGAGGTGAACCGCAGAAGACGCTCGTTGGCAAGGTGGTCGTAAATGACGACGTCGGCCCGCTCCAGCCAATCCTTGCCGCGCAGGGTCAGCAGGCCTTCGTCGCCGGGTCCGGCGCCGACCAGGATCACTTTTCCGGTTTTATTCGGGCGGTCAGTCATGGTTTGCTTCGATCAGGTTGGCGAGTGTGGCGAACTCTTCCAGGGTCAGAGTTTCCCCCCGGCGGTCGAGCTGTATCCCCGCGTCTTCTATTTTTTTTATATCAATTTGATACGGCTGGTTCAAACTTTTCAGGTTGTTTCTCAGCATTTTTCGTTTGTGAAAAAATGCGGTGTTCACCACATGATGAAACGTCTTGAGATTTTTTACGATCACGGGAGTTTCTTTCAGCGGAGTGAGTTTGATGACGGACGAGTCTACCTTGGGCGGCGGCGAGAATGACCCCTTCTTCACCTCCAAGAGTCGTTCCACCCGGCAATTGAATTGTGTGAATACCGACAGCGATCCGTAAGCACGCGTTCCCGGTTCGGCCACGAGGCGGTCGACCACCTCCTTCTGGAGCATCAAGGTCATGTCCACGATATGTTTCCGGTAATGGATCAGCCGTTTGATGATCGCCATGGCGGCATAGTAGGGCAGGTTCGAAACCACCTGATAACGATTCCCCGCGGCGCCGTAGTCATAGTTCATGGCGTCGGCCTGGACCAGCTCGAATTTTGAGTTTTTGCCGAACTCCCGGTTCAGCCCACGGAACAGCTGCGGGTCGATCTCCAGCGCCAACACGGACCCCGCGTGTTCCAGCAACTCGCGGGTGAGAATGCCCTTGCCGGGGCCGATCTCCACCACCCGTCCTTCCGGCGGAATATTAGCCTGACGGATGATTTCTGCGGCGATGCTCGGATCGTTCAGGAAGTTCTGGCCGAGGGGTCGTTTTTTTCTCATCGGGGTACAAGAGACGATTGGGCCAGAGTCGCGGCGACCTTCAGAGCTTCCAGCAGGCTGTCCGATAGGGCGAGGCCCTGTCCGGCGATATCGTACGCCGTGCCGTGATCCACCGAGGTGCGGATGATGGGCAACCCGAGCGTGATGTTGACGGCGCGGTTCATCGCCGCCATTTTGATCGGGATCATGCCCTGATCGTGATACATGGTGATGACTGCGTCATAATTCGCTTCATGAATCCGGCCAAACAGGGCGTCGGCGGAAAACGGTCCGCTGACTTCGATGTTTTCCTTGCGGGCGGCTGCGACAGCGGGCGCGATGGTTTCGGTTTCTTCGCTACCGAAAATACCTCCGTCGCCGCTGTGTGGGTTGAGTCCGGTGACGGCGATGTGGGGATGCCCGATACCCACTTGCGTCAGCCATTGATGGGTCAGCTTGATGGTTGTGAGAATGCGCTCGCGGGTCAGAAGGTCGCGTACTTCGCTTAAGGGAACGTGGGTGGTGGCCAGCACAACGCGCAGGTTGCCGCCTGCCAGCATCAAAGCGACTTCCGGGGTGCCGGTAAAGTCCGCCAGCATTTCGGTGTGTCCTGGGTAACGGTGCCCCGCCAGGTGAATGGCTTCCTTGCTTATGGGAGCGGTGGTGATGGCGTGGACTTGTTGCGCGGTCGCCAGCTCGACCGCTTTGCGAATGGCTTCGACCGCGGCTTGGCCGCCTTCGGCGGTGGCGCGGCCCAACTCAAGATTTTCAGGAACGTTGTGGAGATCCAGCACATCCAGCACGCCGGGTTGGCAGTGCGCTTCACTAACATCTTTGATAGGGCGGATCGACAGTGGGGGAGCCCATTGGGCGGCGTGTTGCTTGAGCCATGCGGCATCGCCGATGACGACGGTCCGGCAGGTTTCCGGTGGCGTGGCCAGGCCTTTGACGATAATTTCCGGGCCGATCCCTGAAGGGTCGCCCATGGTGATGGCGATGAGTGGACGGTTTTCCACGGTACGATTTCCCCCCAGCCTGGACCCAGCGTGACCTGCTGCCCCCCTCGTTAGAGGGCTTATTTGATCTGTTTGATCGCGGCCTTTTTACCTTCGGGAATTTGCGGTCCCGCGGCGATGATTTCCGGTCCGACGTTGTCTTCGAATTCCTTGAAGTTTTCAATGAACTGTTCTGCCAGCTCGCAGGCCTTTTCATCGTAAGCTTCAGGATTTTTCCAGGTGCCCCTGGGGTCGAGGACTTCTTCAGGAACATTGGGACAGGATTCGGGAACCTGGAGTCCGAAAATCGGGTCGGTTTTCAGTTTTACTTTTTTCAGGTCGCCGTTCAGAATGGCGTTGATCATGGCGCGGGTATGCGCGATCGCCATCCGGTTGCCGACGCCGTAAGGTCCGCCCGTCCAGCCGGTGTTGACCAGCCAGCAGTCGACCTTGTGCTTGGCGATTTTTTCGCCCAGCAGGTTGGCGTAGACCGACGGATGCAGAGCCATGAAGGGCGCTCCGAAACAGGTGCTGAAAATGGCCGACGGTTCGCGGCTCATTCCCCGTTCGGTCCCGGCGACCTTGGCGGTGTATCCGGAAATGAAATGATACTTGGCTTGCTCGGGGGTCAGCTTGGCCACCGGCGGCATGATGCCATACGCGTCGCAGGTCAGCATAATCACGTTTTTAGGATGACCGCCGCGCCCCTCGGGCACCGAATTGCTGATGTGCGTAAGCGGGTAGCCTGCGCGGGTATTTTCCGTGAAGCTGGCATCGTCGAGGTCCAGCCGCCGCGTATTATAGTCCATCACCACGTTTTCCAACAGGGTGCCGAAACGCCGGGTGCAATCGAAAATTTCCGGTTCTGCCTCCCGGCTGAGCTTGATCACTTTGGCGTAACAACCGCCTTCGAAATTGAACACGCCGTCTTCGCTCCAGCCGTGTTCGTCATCGCCGATCAGCTGGCGGGTGGAGTCCGCCGAAAGGGTGGTTTTACCCGTTCCCGACAGGCCAAAAAAGACGGCGGTGTCTCCCTTGTCCCCCATGTTGGCGGAGCAATGCATGGACAATACATTGTGCTTGTGGGGGAGCAGGTAGTTGAGAATCGAGAACACGGATTTTTTGATTTCCCCGGCGTACTTGGTTCCGCCGATCAATACCAACTGTTTGCTGAAGTCGACGATAATAAAGGTTTCGGAATTGGTGCCGTCAATTTCCGGCACCGCTTTGAAGTTGGGCAATCCGATGATGGTGAACGCCGGAGTGTGGTTCTCCAGTTTTACCCTGTCCCGAATTTGGATGAACATGTTGCGGGCGAACAGGCTTTGCCAGGCCATCTCCGTAATGACGCGGATATGAAGCTGATAATTGGGATCGGAGCCGCCCAGGCAATCTTGCACGTACAGTCTCTTCCCCTGTATGTAGGCCAGCACGCGCGCGTACAGCGCGTCGAATTTGTCGACGGGAAACGGTTTGTTGACCTTGCCCCACCAGATGTTTTCCTGGCTGGTGGGTTCCTGCACGATGAATTTGTCGTTGGGGGAGCGGCCGGTATGCTCGCCGGTTTTCACGCAAATGGGTCCCAAGTGGGAAATAACCCCCTCCTGGTTCCTTACAATCTGTTCGTAGAGTTCCGCGGTGGTGAGGTTCCAGAAGATTTCATGGACGTTCTTGATGCCGTGATGCTCCAGCCCGACCTTATGTTTCAAGACTTTTTTAGGCATTCGATAACTCCAACAATTGAAAAAATTTCAAGATATGTCTGGCCGCCCGGACGGGCTCCGGCACTTGGATTTGCGAGAAAATATCACAAAACGGTAATTAAGCTCATGGTATCATAAGTGCTGGATGATTGAAAAATTTTTGTATTTTTGATTCTTAACAGGCGTAATTTTATCGGAGAGGGTGTCGCAGGGCGGTCCTTCCGGCGCCGCTTTGCTTTGGAGACGGCGGATGACGATGGACTCCCAGCAATTAAGCATTCTGGCTCACACCCGGTCCTCCTTCAATGATATCTACGTCATCGAGCGGGAAAACCTGAGGGAAATGTGGTTTCGGGCCGGGGGCGGGTTCTTCCTGCAAAGCCGGATTGACCTCGACCGGCCCGGTGATCTGGCCCTGGTCTATTGCCGCCTCTTGTTGGCGCCCCTGTTGGTGAAACCGGACCCTTCGCGAATACTCATGATCGGCCTGGGAGGCGGGGTGCTTCCCCGGTTTTTCCACGACGCCTACCCGGAGATCGAGATCGATGTCGTGGAGGTGGACCCCCGTGTCGTGGACCTGGCTCGGCGCTTTTTCGGATTCCGGGGGAGTCCGCGCCTGCGGGTGACTGAGGGCGACGGACGGGCATTTGTCAAAGAGAGGGCCCGGCGGTATGACCTGGTATTGCTGGATGCCTTTAAGGGCGGGTCGGTGCCCTATCATTTGAAGACCTGCGAGTTTTATGAGGAGGTCGTCCATGCACTCCAGGCGGACGGTGTGCTGGTTACTAATTTGTACGGAAAAAGTAACACGCTGAAACCGCGCGACCGCAAAACTCTGGAATCGGTGTTTCAGCGGGTCTCATTTTTCGAAGACCCCGAGCGGGTGGCCACCGTCTGCATGGCGGTCCTTGAGGATTGGGGCGGATCGCTGGCAGGACTCCGGAAAAACATCCGACATCTGCCGCAACCGGTCCAGCACAACTTGTCCTGGCTCGAAAATACAGATATGATCGAAGCCGGGGCTTGCGTAAAATCCAGTAGCGCGGTGTTCAAAGATGATTTCGAAGCTTCGGAATTTTTCAAAGCAGTACAACGGAACAATAAAAGCGATCCGTTCGGCAACCCGCGTTATCCAATCCGGGCTGCGGGTTGATCCTTGCCGGGAAGGGCCCAGCAGGTTGCACGAGCGGTAAACATTTTATTCAGGGAGCGATTCATGATTGAGGAACTGCAGAAACAGCAACAGGACATGACCCAACGTATCGAGCGCCTCCGGGGGTTTCTTTGAAGTCGATGCCAAATTAAAACAACTCGAAGCGCTGGACAAAGAGGTGGCCCGTCCTGATTTCTGGAACGACAACGAAGCCGCCCAGAAAACCCAGCAACAACGCGCCATCCTTCAGCGCAGTATCAACCTTTGGAAGGATCTCTCCAAGGAAAGCGACGACCTGGAGGCCATGCTGGCCCTGCTGGCCGAGGAGGCGGACGAATCCCTGCTCGGCGAATGCGGGGCGAGTCTCTCCGCCCTGGAAAAGAAGCTGGCCGAGGCTGAACTGAAAGCCATGCTCTCCGGCGAAAGCGACGGCAACAACGCTATCGTCGCCATCAATTCCGGCGCCGGTGGAACCGAATCGCAGGACTGGGCGGAAATGTTACTGCGCATGTACATCCGCTGGGGCGAACGGAACGATTACAAAACCGAAGTTCTGGATATGCAGTACGGGGAAGAGGCCGGGATCAAAAGCGCCACGGTCCTTTTCACTGGCGGTTACGCCTACGGATACCTGAAAGCGGAGATCGGCGTGCACCGGCTGGTACGCATCTCGCCGTTCGATTCGAACAAACGGCGGCACACGTCTTTCGCTTCGGTGTTCGTGTACCCGGAAGTGGCAGAGGATGTTGAGATCGAAATCCGCGAAGACGACCTGAAGATCGACGTCTATCGTGCCTCCGGCCCGGGAGGGCAGGGGGTCAACACCACCGACTCCGCGGTGCGCATCACCCATCAGCCGACAGGGATCGTCGTGCAGTGCCAGAACGAACGCTCCCAGCACAAGAACAAGGCGTCGGCCATGAAAGTGCTGAGGTCGCGCCTTTACGAATTCGAAAAGGAAAAAAAGGACGAAGAGAAAAAGGCCAAGGAAAAGGAGAAGAAGAAAATTGAATGGGGCAGCCAGATTCGCTCCTACGTTCTGCATCCTTACCGTATGGCCAAGGATCTGCGCACCGGCGTGGAGATGGGCAACGTGGACGCCGTACTGGACGGCGATCTGGGCCGCTTCATTGAAGCGTATTTGTTAAAGGAAAACGTCACCGCTTAACCGGCGGTTTAGATAATTATGAAACCGATTTTACATCCAGTACTGGTGAACGACCCGCTGGGCGACCCCGGCCTGTTCGTGAAATTTTTGTACGAGAAGCGGGCCTTTTTGTTCGATCTCGGAGATTCGTCGCCGCTCACCCATGCCGACCTGCTGAAGGTGACGCACGTTTTTGTCAGCCATACGCACATCGACCACTTCATCGGTTTCGACCGCTTTTTGCGTGCGGTGTTCGGACGCGGCAAAACGATCACCCTGTACGGTCCGGAACACTTTATCGCCAATGTCGCGGGCAAGCTGGCCGGGTTCACCTGGAACCTGGTCGACCGCTACGAGGAGTCCCTCACGCTCGAAGTGGTGGAAGTGCATGCAGATCGGTTGCACAAAGCCACGTTCCGCGCCATCGACCGGTTTCAAAAAAGCGACGAACGGGAAGAGCCCTTCAATGACGGGTTGATTCTCGATGAGCCAGCGGTGTCGGTTTCCGCGGCCATTCTGGAGCACCGGGTGCCTTGTCTGGGATTTGCGCTCAAGGAAAAATTTCACGTCAACATCAACAAGGCGGAATTGACCGCGATGAATCTGGAGCCGGGCGAGTGGCTCAACCGGCTCAAGCAGAATATTTTTGAAGGTGCGGCGGATGATCTTGCGATTCCAGTGCCGGTGGGGGAAAACGGCGCGCAGGAGTCGCGGGAGTATTCGCTGGGAGAATTGAAGAAGAAGCTGGTGACGATCACGCCGGGACAGAAGATCGCTTACATCGTCGACACGGTGTATACACCGGAGAATGTTCCACGCATTGTGGATCTGGTACGCGGGGCCGATCTGTTGTTCTGCGAATCCCCGTTCATCGCCGAAGAAGAAGACCGCGCGCGCGACCGCTGCCACCTCACCACCCGGCAGGCCGGGCTTCTGGCGAAGGAGGCCGGGGTCAAGCAACTCAAGGTGTTTCATTTTTCCCCGCGTCATTCCCACCAGACCGAACGCCTGTTCCGTGAGGCGGACGAATCCTTCCGCGGCCAATAAATTCGTATCGTAAAATATACCGTTACTCGAAGAGTTCAAAAATTCGATCGCGGTAATCCTTGCCGATCATTTCCCAGTCGTATTTCTGCACCGATTCGCGGGCCTGGTCGGAAAGGAATTCGATATCGGCGTTGAGGCCCTTCTTGATTTTATCCGCCAGGTCTTCCGGGTTTTTGGGTTCGGCCAGAAATCCGTTGTACCCATCGACGATCACATCCGGCGCGCCGGCCACGCGAGTGGCCACCACCGGTTTGCCGGAGGCAAGGGCCTCCAAAAGGACCACCGGCAAGCCTTCCGTTTCCCCGCTGGCATCGATGATCGAAGGCACCACCACCAGATCCGCCGCCTGCAGATACTTGCGCACTGTGTCTTTCCCCTGTTGCCCGGCGAAGGTCACCCGGGATTCCAGTCCCCGCCGCTGGGTTTCGCGTTTCAGTGACTTTTCCAGCAGTCCGGAACCGACGATGACGAGATAGGCGTCCGTCCGCTCCTGGGCGAGGGTGCGAAAAGCCTGGAGCAAATAAGTGACGCCTTTTTTTTCGTTGAGCTTGCCGATGTACAGAATCATTTTTCCGGAAGGCAGGTCCAGCTCCGCGCGCACCACCGCCGGGTCCTTTTCATCTTCATAATAAAAGGTGTCGATACCCATCGGCAGAATCTGGCAGGCCACCGGTTCCTGTACTAGTTGTTCCAGCACCTGCCGGTTGTAGGAACTGACGCTGTAAATGAGATCGGACCGGCGGACGATTCTTTGTGCCATAGCCTTTCCCAGAGGTAGACGCCGCAGGGCGAACAGTCCCGCCGCGTGCATCGTCAACACCTGTTTGCAGGGCAGGCGTGCGGGCAACAGGGAGGCGATGAAACCCTGCGGGATCATCCAATGGCTGTTGACCACATCGATTCGGTATTCGCGGACGGTGCGGCGCAGGGCCATCCACTGGCAGAACAAAAAGGAGGGTATCTGCGCGCAGGCCCAGGGATTGGATTTGAGGCTGGCCAGCATGCCGGTGCCATAAGCCAGCGACTGTTGGTGTTCCGGGAAATAAGGGAAGCGGATCACCCGTATCCCCTCCAGATTTTCGGACAGGGCCGCGCCGGGGGTGTGCGGCGCCAGCGCGTACACCTCGAAATAGCGCCTCAGTTCCACTCCCAGCTCGAACACGAACCGCGGAATTTCGGTATCTTTTTCCCAGCGGGGGACGGTCGACGCGAATAACAGCAGTATCCGGTTCATGGTTGCAGGGTCTCAGGCGGGGCGTCAGCGGGTTTCAATTGAAACAGCATGATGCAGCTTCCCGATAGCAGCTGGCCGACCCGTCCCATGCGCTGGATGACGAAACGTTCCACGCGGATGAATTTTTTGATGAGCGTGAAGGAGTTTTTCCACTGGAACCGGCCGTAGACGATAATGGAAAAAAGCCGGAACAGGGAAAAGGTCAGTGCGTGCCGGGAGTGGATTTGAAACTGAAACGGCCGGAGCCGCTTGATGGTGTCGCTGTAGTAAAACGATTGCACATGCTGGACGCCCTGGTAGATCGGCCGGTTCAGCATTTTGCGAATCCACCGGTTTTCCTTGAACCATTCGAGCGCCTCGTCCAGCAAGTTGTATTTGTTGGGGTGGGTGATCAGCAGGTAGCCTCGGTTTTTGAGGACTCGGCGAATTTCCTTAAATATTCGCTCGGGCTCCAGAATATGTTCGATGACCTCGGTCATCACCACGCAATCAAAGGCGTCATCCTTGAACGGCAGTTGCTCCCCGATGCCGAGTGCATACCGGCCCGGTTTCATGAATCCGACGGTGGTGACATCCAGGCCCACCGTCGAATAATCGCTCAGCTTGTCCACGAGAATACCCTTGAAACATCCCAGGTCAAGAATGCGTGCGGACCGGTCCGGGACGGAACCGGTGATCAGTTCCCGGTAAAAATCCGTGGCGACGGATTCATACGGAGTTTCGTAATCGACTTGATCCGATTTCAGGCTTTCCTGGTAGAGCGCGATATTGGTTTTCACTCGGTCCGGCTGTGGATGGGTTGAGGGGAAGAGGTGCGACGGATCGCGTTTCCGGAAATGCTTCGCGTCTTCTATTCAGTATATGGTTTCTTGAGGGAGTCGTAAAGCTCCATGTAGCGGTCCATAACGGTGTTCCATCCGAATCCGTTCACCACTTTCTCGCGGATATGGCGGCCGAATTCCCGGCGCGTATCGGGTTGCCCGAGTTGCAGGATGCGGTCGCAGATCATATCCGGATCAGCGGGAACGATGAACCCATTGGTGCCTGAGGTGATGATTTCATTGGCGAGGCCGACGGGCGTGGCGATGACGGGCAGTCCGCTGGCCGCCGCGGCCAACAGAGTTTCTCCGGAGGTTTCGTAAGCGGAAGGGTAGATAAACAGGTCCGCATTGCGGTAGCACTGTTCCAGGTTTTCGGAGGACGGGTCACCCAGCAACTCCACCCGGTCTTCGATGCCCAGTGATTTGGCGAGTTTTTTGAGTTCCGTGATATATTCCGCGGAGCCCTCGCTTTTAATAATGTCGTTGGTGGCAACGAGGGTGATCCGGAAGGGAAGAGTCAGTTTGCGCGCGGCCCGCAACAACAACTCCACACGACGGAGACGGGTCAACGGTCCGGCGAACAACAGATTCAAGGGCGACCCGGACCGGGACGAGCGGTCGACCGCCGCACCGGACACGTCGAGGCCATCGGGGATGATATGCAGTTTGTTCTTATGGATGCCGAAATCCAGCGCCTCGTCGTATTCTATTTGAGAAGCCACCACCACGGCGTCTGCCCGCTTGGCGGAGGTCTTCAATGTCAAGGCGTCATAGAGCTTATAGGAGAATTGCTGAGAGGCGGAGGGGTTATCTTTTTTGTAACCCAGGAGCGAGCCGTGGGTGCTCAGTACAAACGGCTTTTCCCGGATCGACGCAAAAAAAAAGAGCAGTCCGTTTGAAACGTGCGGTACAGGTGGCTGTGCAGGATATGATAATTGCGGAGGTAGGTCATCATTCCGAAGCTGACCCGGTAATTTCCCAGTGCCCACTGGACGGGAACCCGGGTTACCCGGACTCTGCCCAATGTTTCTTTTTTTAAGGATCCCTCGTCTGTCGGGGAAACCGTGGTGAGCAACGGGGATCGGATGCCCTTTTCCTCCAACCGGTTTGAAATCTGCCAGGCTTGCCGGGACACTTCCTGATGGTCGGGTTGGAAGGCGTGGATGGTTCTAAGGATTTTCAAGATTTCGCCGGGCTGGAAGGTTTACAGGTTCGGAGCACATCGCATCAGGGGCCAACGCTCCCCGGAAAGCGATCCGGTGGATATTCTAGCCCAGATGGTCGGCGATGTAAACCGGGTCCGGAGAGGACCCGCTTACCTGATAGCGCGCTGACTGCCGTGACGAATCAATTTCTTCTCCCGCTTGGTGGAACGACGCAGACGGGCCGACATCGCTTTCATGATGGGGAACCAGGCTTTCGGATCTTTCTCGGCCATGGTATTTAAATCGTGACGGGAGATCATGGTCACCTTGCTGTTTTCCATAGCCGTGGCTGTCGCCGAACGGGGACCGCCGTCGATCATTCCAATCTCACCAAAGATTTCATTTTTCCCCAGAATGTCGAGCACCTCAACGTTGCCGTCCACGCGTTTGCGGGACACTTCAATGTGACCGTCTTCAATGATAAATGCAAAATCGCTCGGGCTGCCTTCGCGGAAAACAACCTGTCCTTTTTTCATGTATTGGCTTCCTGTCATGGTTCAATCTCCCCGGAGATGTGTTTGGGTTGGAAAAGGATTGTCCTTACCCGAGTTGCAAGACCCCGGCCAATTTCAAACCCGACCGGGGGATTCGTTCCAAGCGATTGAAAATCAATGGAATTTAGTTTTACACAGGGCGGGGAAATTACCTGGAAAACGGCAAAATGTATGATATTTAATAATTATAGATTAAAAGTTATAAAGTTTTATACGGCTGGGACCGAGTTTCGCGTAATGGGTTGGGAGCAGGGCGTTTTGGCCCACTCTAGGTCAGGTTGCGATTGATCCACAGAATCATTTCGTTCAGGCGTCCATAGTCCTGTTTATTGAACTGAAACACGAGGCGGGGCAGGTCGGGGAATTCATTATAGGTTTTTTCCGCCTCCAACGCTCCGTCCAAAGCCTGAAAATCTCCGGTCCGGAGAATATCCCGGTATTCATGGTTCAGGTAATCCAACACCGCCGGAGTCAAGGCCTGGGTGAAACGCAGGACGGTCAACTCGTTGACATATCGCAACGAGTGATAATAGCGGTAGTAATCTTCGAGATGCTGTACAACTTCCTCCACCGAATGAGCGATGTGGAACAGGTTCCTGTCGATCGACGAAATATATTCCCGTGACAGGAGCTCCTCCTCGAGCAGGTGGGCCAAGCTTCCCCAGTAAGTGCTGTTTTTAGGTTCGGCGAGAATAATGGGGCGCGGCATGCATTTGCCGGTCTGGAACAAAGTGAGATTTTCGAATCCTTCATCGAGGGTTCCGAACCCTCCCGGGAACAAAATGGTGGCGTCCGATTCCTTGATGAACATCAGCTTGCGGGTGAAAAAATATTTGAACTGCATCAGTTTGGAGTCGCCATCGATATGGAGATTGGCGCGCTGTTCCTTGGGCAGTTTGATGTTGATGCCGAAGCTGTTCGCCCTTCCGGCGCCCCGGTTGGCGGCTTCCATGATGCCTCCACCGGCTCCGGTAATGATCATATGCCCCTTGTCGACCAGCGCCTGAGCGGTGTCCTGGGCCATCCGGTAACTGGGATCGGATTTGGGCGTCCGTGCGGAGCCGAAAATCACCACCTTGCGTTTTTCGCGGTAGGGCATGAACACCCGGTAGGCGTGGCGCAGTTCCTTGAGGGTGTTGTTGGTCAACTTGAAGTCTCCCCGGTCCTTGTGCTCCAGGCCCATTTTCACCACCGTCGTCAGGATTTCTTTTATCAGGTCCGGCGCCACGTCGTTCCCGCAGAAGTCCACCAGGTCCTGGATCATCTGCTCCGCCTTGGGGTTCCCTACACTGTAATTCGATTTAGGCATTGCACTTCTCCGTTGGATCGATTATTTTTGGATGGGTATTGAACGAGGAGCGGACCATGGACGACGAGAATCAGAAACCTGAACCCCCTATTAACGATAAACTGCTGATCTATTCCATCCTGGGAATGCTGGCGATCGGGTTTGTGAGCGTCCTGTTCGTCGCCGTGCCCTGGTTGCTTCACGACGGTTCCCCGAGCTGGAAACAGATTTTGATCGACGACTCCATTATTCTTGTCGCGATCTTTATGTTTGTTTACAGCTTTTATATGAACACCAAGATGCATTAACCCCCGCCTTGTCTCCCTGTGGAGGCCGGTTCTCTTTCATTCATTGTACAGGACACGATAGCGATGGCCAAAAATTGTTCCTTTGATATAGTTTCAAATGTGGATCTCCAGGAAGTGAAAAACGCCGTCAATCAGGCCATGATGGAGATTCACCAGCGGTTTGACTTCAAGGGCAGTCAAAGCGCCATTACTCTCGACGAGAAAGTCCCTGCGCTCAACCTGATTTCCGACAATGAAACTAAAATGAAATCGGTGATCGATGTCCTGGAGGGCAAACTGGTCAAGCGCAAAGTGTCGCTCAAGGCTCTCGACTATGGCAAGATAGAACCCGCCGGTGGTAACACGGTGCGCCAGGCAATTACACTGCAACAGGGCATTCCCCAGGAAAAGGGCAAGGAGATCGTCAAGGTCATCAAGGGCATGAAGAACAAGGTTCAGGGGCAGGTGATGGACGATCAGGTGCGGGTCTCCGGTAAAAACCGGGACGACCTGCAGGCGGTGATCGCCGAACTCAAGGAAAAGGATTTCGGAATCGCCATGTCATTCACCAACTACCGGTGATTCTGTGGGTTCCGCCGCCCGGTTTCCGCGAACCCCTTTGATCAACGTCAGAGCCAGCAACAACAGCGCCACGGCCACCCCGCACAACCCCAACAACCACTCGCCGAT
>JAPUGN010000057.1 GCA_027298165.1 Nitrospinota bacterium | reverse complement strand
ACAATACCGGCAAAACCGGAGAAACGGTTCATATCGATTCCCTGTTCCCCGAAGGGTCCTTTAAAATGCAGTGGACCATGGCGGACACCTCCACCCGGCGGCCCCGGTTCGATTTCGTTCAGGGGCAAATCGTCCAAGCCGATGAGTACGCTTTCGGGTCTGTGCGCATCTGCCGCAAGGATCCGATCAAAACCGTTGGCCGCAGAAGAAACGCTTGAGGACCAGACGATTATGAGTGAGACCAAAGTCAAAACCAGGTTTTTAGACAACGGCGACGGCACGGTGACCGATACCCGGAAAAAACTGATGTGGGCCCAGGACGATACCTGGGTGAAACTCGGCAAACTGGTTTCGTGGTTTCAGGGCCAAGAGTATATCCAGGAACTCAACGAGCAAAAATTCGCCGGTTACTCGGATTGGCGGTTCCCCAACCGACAGGATGCCCACGATCTGTACGATCCCGAACTCAGCAACACCGACATGGAAGGATGTGAAACCCATATCGATCCGGTGTTCACCTCCGGGTGCGGGTACACCACCTGGACCACCGAAACCCGCGGCGCCAAAGCGGCGATGGGTTACGATTTCCGTGCGGATTACGAATTCTGGATGGCCCGGGAAAATATAGGATTTCCCAGCGGCATCCGCCCCGTCCGCACCATCATCCCCGAAGGTCAACTGCCCCCGGAAGAGCGTTATGTTGATCATAAAAACGGCACCGTCAGCGATCTGCAGACGGGATTGATGTGGAAACTGGATGATTCCTATCTGGATAAGGACAAATGGATCAGCTGGGCCGAAGCCAAGATTTATATCAGTTTGCTCAACAAAGAAGAATTCGCCGATCACCAAGACTGGAAAATGCCCACGCGCAAAGAAGTGCAATCCATTCATGATTTCAGCAACCCCGTAACCGATACCTACGGCGACATCCTGTATCTGGTCTCGCCGTTTCCTCCCGGCGCGGGTCAAACCAGCTGGACCAAAACCCTGCATAAAACCGATAATAACATTGCCATCCGGTTTAACTTTTTCAGCGGGGATTACAAATTCCACCAAAAAGGATTGCGTAGTCACGGCGTGCGCGCGGTCCGGACCCTTTTGCCTGAGGAGAAAGAATCATGAGCGACTCCGATTCCGCACAGTCCCCGGAGGTCGTAGAGGAACGGTTTGCGGAAATTGATGAGAATACCGTGATTGATATCAAGCTTAAGCTGGTTTGGCTCAAGCAGGATACGCATCAGAAGACCGGGAACTGGCTCAACTGGATTCAGTCCCGCGATTATGCGAAAGAATTGAACCAGTCTCATTTTGCCGGGTTCAACGACTGGCGGCTGCCCACGGTGGAAGAAGCGAAAAGCCTGTACAACAAAAACCATGTCAATAAAGATCACATGGGGCAGAAGGCTTATCTCCCCTCCATTTTCCCAGAGGGATTCGGGTTTTTATGCTGGACCAGCGAAGTGCGGAATAAAATCCAAGCCGTCCGTTTCGGTTTTCGCAAGGGCGCAATGATGTACGATGATGTGTACCGGGTCTCGCGGGGTTCCACCCGGCTGGTTCGCGATATGAATAAACTTTAATCGGACGATTGACACTGTCGATGGGAAAACGGTTTAAAGATAACGGCGACGGCACGGTCACCGATACCGAAGAAGGTAGGATGTGGAAGCAAACCGACGGGTTCCAGGACCAGAGCATGTTCTATACCTGGGAAAAGGCAGAGACCTATATCCGGGAGTTGAACAACAAAAAGTTCGCCGGTTACAATGACTGGTGTATGCCGAATCTGGAAGAAGCCGAAAGCCTGTATAGCGAGGATTGGTCGATTCGCGACTGCGACCGGTTTGAAATATATATTGACCCCGTGTTTTCGCCGGGAGGCGGCTATACCACTTGGACCTGCGACCTGAAACCCCATTACGGGGCGGTGATTTTTTATTACCGGTACGGCCATGCCAGCGTCAACAATCGGGACGATCCGTCCAAGGATTCCATTCGGGCGGTGCGGGTCCTGACGGAAGAAAAGTGATTGGCGGAGTTATTGTTGTAAAGAAGGAGAAGCGTCATCGAAGCATACAGTTTAGTCAATAATCAGGAAAGCTTGAACTCGGTCATGACCTACCGGTTCGAGGAAGAGGATTTCAAAAACCTCTATGTGCTGGAAGATTTCTATTGCACCAATCCCTTTTGCGATTGCAATCATGTCACCATTTCACTGTGCGACAAGGAAGACCACAACAACCGGTTTTCCTTCCTGCTGAATTTCAATAAAAAGTATGAGAACCTGCCCAATCATCCGGAACTGACCGAAAGACAAAAGGCGATCATCGAGGAATTCATGAAAGAAGTGACCGATGAGATGATTGTCCTGTTCAAGCAGAGATACATGGAGGCCAAGGCCTACGGGGAGAAAGCCCCCATGTCCTATCTCATATTCGAGCCGGGACGCTATGTGAATTACATGGAAATGTTCCCGCGGGAAAAACAACTCCTGGATTTCAAATTCAATGATGAAAAACATTTCGCCGAGGATGCCTATGAGCTGGATTCCCGCCGCGACAATAAAAGCCTGCAATTGACGTTTTACAAGTTTGATCCCGCAGAGGAACGCCCTCCAGCCATTTTTATTTACAACTATTATTTCAATGAAAAGAAAAGGGAGGAAGAGGAGGCCAAGCTCGATCCCGGCAACAGCGAACTCCTTCTGTGGTTTATCCAATACGTTCCCAACCTCAACGATATGCTGAAACAACGCTATAAGGAAGCCAAACGGATCGGAGAGGAATTGTTAAAATCAACGCCAAAGATGGGTATCCAATCCCACAAGGTATCGCGCAACGAAATATGTCCTTGCGGGTCCGGAAAAAAATTCAAGAAATGTTGTGGTTTGAAATTAAATTGATCGATATCAATTAAAAATAGAGGCAGGAAAGTTATGAGCAATCCAGACAAGAAAGTCAAAAAAGTTCAAGCCCGCCACATTTTGGTCGCGACCAAGGAGTTGGCGGAGGAAATAAAGCAGAAATTGGACGACGGTGCGGAGTTCGCCAAAATGGCCGAAGAACACAGTGAATGCCCTTCCAAAAAACGTGGAGGCGATCTCGGCTGGTTTGGCAAAGGCGCCATGGTCCGTGGCTTTGAAGTGGCTGCGTTCAGCGCAGAGGAAGGGGATGTGGTCGGGCCCCTTAAAACTGAGTTCGGCTGGCATTTGATCTACGTTTACGAAGTCAAGGACGACATCAATCCCGATGAAGGCCCACCGACCGGTGATGAAGACGCAGACGAAAAAACCCTGCGCCTGGTGGCCGAAAATTACGCCCACGAATTCATGATGCTCGGATATTCCAGCAAAAAGGTGTTGAGCCTGTTCACC
>JAPUGN010000056.1 GCA_027298165.1 Nitrospinota bacterium | reverse complement strand
GTTCTGGCGATTTCATTCGCCCCGCACCTTTTTGTCTTCTTCAGGATTGGGAACCATGGGCTTCGGCCTGCCCGCCGCCATGGGTGCTCAAGTGGCGTATCCCGACCGGCAAGTCATCAACATCGACGGTGATGGATCGTTCCTGATGAACATCCAGGAATTGCAGACGCTGAAAATCGAAAACATCCCCGTCAAGAATATCGTGCTCAACAACGCGCACCTCGGCATGGTGGCGCAGTGGGAGGACCGGTTCTACAAATCCCTGCGCGGCCATACCTTCATCGGCGACGCGGATTTTGCGGCAATTGCCGATGCCTTCGGCATCAAAGGGGAAACCATCCGCAAACCAGAGGAAGTGGTGCCGGCGCTCAAGCGTATGTTCAAGCACAAGGGACCGTACGTACTCGATGTCAAGTATCCCTACAACGACAAGAGCCACGGGCACGTCATCCCGATGATCCCCGGCGGGCATTCCTATCTCGATACCATCCTCGACCAGAAATACAACCTGCGCGAGTACTGGAAAGAAAAGGGTATCGAGCCGTAAGCCGCCGTCGGTCAACCAATTTTCAAAAACAAACCCCCTCTCCACCGAGAGGGGGTTTTGTTATTTTTTGGAACGCGCCTTCGCCGGATTAGGTTCCGCGTTGGGCGCTGTATTCGACGTAGGCGTGGACGATGTTTTCATCGACGCGGTCGAAGTGCTTCCAGCTGGAGTATTTGGCCTTAAGTTTTTCTTTGACGAAGATCATGGTGTCGGGCAGGTTTTTGCCGTCGTCCAACTGGTCGTTGACGTAGCGCTTCAGTTCCATGAGGTAGTGTTTCATCTGAGTGACGATCGGTTTGCCGCCGACGGGACCGTGGCCCGGCACGATCACTTCGGCGTCGAGGTCTTCCATCTCCACGAGGGCGTGAATCCATGATTCAATGTTGCTGTCTCCTAGAAAGGGAATGATCTGGTTGAACACTATTCCGCCGGTGATGAGGATCCGCCATTTAGGAATGTAGATGTACAGGTCGCCGTCTGTATGTGCGGGGCCAGGGTGGATCAGTTTGAGATGATACTTCCCCAGTTTGATTTCCAGTTTCTTTTCGAACGCAAGGTTGGGCGGGGTAATGGCTCGCTTTTCGCGCTCGGCTTCGAGGACAATCATCGCCAGCGCACGTTTCTGGGCGATAATGCTATGGCTCGACTTGAAGACGGCGTTGCCGGAGGTGTTCTCTTTATGGAAATGGCTGTTGATGATATAAACCACCGGCTGGTCGGTCGCTTTGCGGATGGCTTTCAGCACCTGCTCCGCCTCCTGATCACTGCCGCGGGTGTCGATGACGATGACCCCTTCCTGGGTGGTGATAAACGTCGAGTTGGCGCCGTTTCCCGTGCGATCGACCATGCAAAAAATATTGGGCAGCGCTTCGGTCAGCTCCGCATCCTGAGCAGCTACCGGGCCCGCACCACTCATCCAAAGCAGAAATCCCGCGCACAAACATTTGAAAAACCGCATGACAAGCCGTTTCCTTTCCATTTTTCGGTTACCGGAGTTTAACGGGAGGCCATGGTACCACTCATTGGCTTTATATGGCTATGTAATTATGATACCTTAACGCCATGATTCAAGACAACAAGGACAAACAGGATTTTCTGAACACTCTGCTGGCCCAGGGCGACGCTATGGTCTGTATGGACGCGCGCCAGCCGGATGTGCAGGTCCCCAAAGCGCACAAGACCAACGCGATGCTGAACCTGGTGCTCAGCCTTAACTTTCGCCGGCCTTTCGAAGTGCTTGAGGACGGAGTGTACGGGTCGTTGTCGTTTGGCGGCCGGCTGTACAAATGCGTCATTCCCTTTACGGCGGTGTGGGCGATTTACGAACCGGACACGCAAAAAGGGCAGGTGTGGGAAGCCAGCATTCCGGAGGATATCGACTGGGGCGACCCGGCGGGACCTATCGCGCAAGACTCATCTTCCAAAAAAAATTCGGACAAACAATTCCTGCGAATGGTCGCCGGTTCCGGCAAATCCGACAAAACCAAACGGAACCGCAGCCACTTGCGGGTGGTCAAATAGAACCCTCCCCGGACCTTTTCCGAAATTCAAACTTTATTTCTCTATTTTCAAATTGATTGCATGCCGCGCCGTACACAACGGAAATCGGGTTTTACATTATTCCGGTTTGCGTGCTCGGGCCAGAAGAGACAGTCCGAACGGAACATACCAGCGCCCGACGGCAAACCGCTCACTGGCGAAGATACGTGTCAATATTGAATTAATGAAAGGCGGGGGCACTTTCAAACCGCGGTTGGAATCGGCCCCGGATATTTTTTGAAGCAGACGCACCGATAAAATAATGGGAAACAGCAGGGTATTAAAATAAGTCAGGTAGCTCAAAATCAACCCCGCCTCGGGAAACAGTCGCCGCAGGCTGCCCTGAGTATAACGACGTTTGTGATGATGCCGGATGTCGTGCGGACCCCAAAGAAGGGGAAACGCCGGCACCGTAACCAGCAGAGTTCCGCCGGGTTTTAACTTGTTGGCCACCGATTGCAACGCTTCCCGCTCCGGTTCCACATGCTCGAGGGAATCCAGAAGAACGATGAGGTCAAATTGTGAATCCGGATAGGGGATGTCATCCGGCAACCGGCCATAGCGAACTTCGCCGATGCCGCGCCGGAGGGAATGCTCCCGGGCGGCCTCGTTCATTTCCAGGGCATGCACCTGACCATACCGGGAGAGCAGGGACAGGTTGCCGCCGGTGCCGCATCCGACATCCAGAATGCTGGCGTCCGTGGGAAGCTTCAACCCGGTAAGGACCCGGTCCAGGATGGCTCGCCGAGCGACAAACCACCAGTGGGTGTCCTCCAGCAAAGCCATTTCGGAATAAACGTGGGTTTCCATATCGAATGAATCCATGTTCCCGAACCCGCGTCGAGGCCGGACGGAGAGCTTAAATAACGGTGGCGGCAGAGGCCTTTTAATTCCCCGGCGAACGATACCCGCCGAATCATTCCATCAGAATAACGGGAACCGGAGCGGAACACCAAGATAAAATAAGGACCGAACGCGCGTCACCGGACCCCGGAGAAACTCCGCCAAAATGAATAATGCCTGGAAAGACAGTATTAGCGCGATAACATATATTTTTACTTGGCCTGTGGAATGGTTTATAATTGTGAATTATTCTGAAACTAGGACACACAAAACACTCAATTCAAAAATATGGTGGGCGTAGCTCAGTTGGTAGAGCCCTGGATTGTGGCTCCAGTGGTCGCGGGTTCAAATCCCGTCGCTCACCCCAAATTTTTATAATGCGCCCGTAGCTCAGCTGGATAGAGTTCCGGACTTCGAATCCGTAGGTCGCAGGTTCGAATCCTGCCGGGCGCGCCACATTTTCTTCGATTCGGTGAGGAAGGGTGAACCGCACCCGGCGCAGCCTTCCCCCTTGGGACCCCCGCCGGAAACGGCTGAACCATCGATATCAAAAAGGAGACCGCCATGCGTACCCATAAAATCCCGCCCCTTCGAGGTTTGTTCCTACTATTCATTTTATCTGTCGCCCTGCTGACGGTTCCCGATTGGGCGCGGGCCCATCATGAACAACTCGCCCTGGCTCCCAGTACGACTGAAATGCAGGAGGTGGTGGCCGAAGCGCCCAAGACCGAAGGCAGTAAAAGTAAAAGCACCGGCCACGGCTCGCCGAAGGGCATGATGGGGAGCCCTCACGGTAAAACCGAAGGCTCCGGCTCCAAACACGGATACGGCAAGGGTTACAGTCACGGCTCAAAACATGGCTATGGCAAAAAGGAAGGCAGTCATGGCCGCGGCTATGGCAAACACGGGTATTCCCGCTACGGTTATGGCGGACACGGTTACCGCAGCGGACACGGCGGGCACGGAAAAGATCCGTTTCGTCATGTGTTGCGCTTTGCCAAACCCCTGGGGTTGACCGAAGCGCAAATCGGGCAGATTAAAAACATGAAGTTCGAGTTCGCCAAAATGAGAATCATGCTGAAGGCGCGCCACCAGGTCGCGCACCTGGAGCTGGACAAGCTGGTGCATTCCGGGGAAGTGAAGGAAGCCGAGATGCGGGCGGTGGCCGACCGGATGGCCCAGATCAAATCGAAAAAGATTCACAGCATGGTGGAGGCCAAGATCGGCCTGCTCAAGCTGATGACCCCGGAGCAGAGAAAAAAAATATCCAAACTCCACTCGAAACATTAAATGACGCCTCCCCTCCTTTTTAAGGAGGGGCGGGGGGTGGTTGAGGGTTCCTCCTTTGTGTCACCCTTCGACAGGCTAGGTGTGACATTTTATAAATAAAATATTCGGGGTGTGGCGCAGCCTGGCTAGCGCACCTGCTTTGGGAGCAGGGGGTCGGAGGTTCAAATCCTCTCACCCCGACCATTAAAATCAATGGGTTATGGATTCGCTCCGTAGCCCATTTTTCGTCTGGCTAGCACTGTGGCTAGCTTTTGGAGCAGAAATGCCCCCCCTTAACGGGGTGATTCGAGAAAAAGGATTGTCGCTGCTCTCAGGCGGTCGTGCATGGCGAATTGAAATACAATTTCTCCAGCCAATAAATTGTATTATGCTGACCAACAAAAGTCACAGGACGAAAAACATGCCCACACCCATATCCACTGAAAACCAGCGGCCTCAGTCTGTACGAGTTATTTATGAACGGGGGATCACTGCGCGAATCATTGGCACCGAATGGCACGTTATGAACCTCATTGGGGGTCGCTCCGAAAGGATTGACCGCCCGGCTCTTATTTCAGAGCAGTATGGTGTAAAACCGGTAGTCGTTATCAAACGCATCAGCAGAGACAAAACTATCGACCTGCTATTAAGGAAAACAACTCAAGCGCATTTTGGACTTGAGATCACGGACGTCACACAAAAGGTGCCCAAAATTTCTTCCATCTTCTTCAAGGGACACAATCTAATTTACCTGCTTGAGGCGGTTCAATACCACTGCACACAGTTAGCCCGGCACTATTCCAGGATTTGTAAACGCTTTTCGGAGATTCCGGGAGACGATTCGAATGATTGCGACAGCGCTCTTTTTAGTGGAGCGCCTGAACCCTATTTCGAATTTGATTCATTGGTCACCGCAGTTCGTCGCGCATATGATTCATGCCGGTATCTCTTATGGCAGTATTTTGGTTCTGCCGATGAAAATATGCCAAGTTCAATCGATACGACACTTCGTCTGTGCAGCACCCTCCCGCCGCATCTGTCCGAAAGGATGAAAACCAGTTGGGCAATCTACGGTGAAGAAGTAAAGGAGTATCGCGATTGTATTCAGCACTACGTTCCTCTGGATTTCGGCCTTTCTACGATTAAAATGGAAAAACTAGACCAGGGGCCTTGGTCGGCCCGGGTGCTCATACCAGACAACCCATCGGCCAGATCCGTTGAGAAGTTCTTATAC
>JAPUGN010000055.1 GCA_027298165.1 Nitrospinota bacterium | reverse complement strand
CCGATCTCGAACCCCGCATCCGAGAAAAGCGGGGAACGGTTCATGTGGACTCTCTGCCTACGGTCGAGGCCGACCGAATACAAATGCGGCAGTTGTTTCCAAACCTGATCAGCAACAGTATAAAATTTCACCTAAAAGAGGAACCGCCCTTAATCCACATCAAGGCCAGCCTTTGCAAGCAAAGCAACATGTGGAAAATTACCGTGCAGGACAATGGCATCGGTTTTAACGAAAAACACCTGTCCAAAATCTTCAAACCGTTCCAACGTTTGTGCGGCAAGGACGAATTTGAAGGCAACGGCATGGGGACCGCGATCTGCCACAAAATTATTGAAAATCACCACGGCGCAATCACCGCCCAAAGCGTTCCCAACCAGGGCTCCACATTCATTGTAAAACTTCCGAAAAGCCAGCTGAAAATCCAATAACCGTCCCAGACCTCCCCCCTGGTCCACTCGTAATCCATGATTTTGCAAGGCCATTGGGTCTCAAGGCATTTCAATTGCCTCCTTATAAAACTGTGTTACCCTTTAAATATAGCTTAATAACGTCTGATCCCATGGCCCCTTTGCATATCTAACACCCAATATATGAAAGTCTGCCTGATAGAGCCTTCCAAATTTGTATCGCTGACCAATTTCGTTTCCACCATCAGCATGCCGCCGATCGGCCTGGCGTATATCGCCACTGCCCTGCGCCAAGCGGGGCACGAGGTCAGCGTGGTGGACGGACCGGGCTCGGCTCCCCGGAACTTTTTTATATTCAAAGGCGTCCGGGTGCGGGGTCTGAGCCGGGAAGATCTGGTGCAGCGCATTCCGCAAGATTCCGAAATCATCGCTCTGGGTTGCATGTTCACGTCGAACTGGGTGTATGTTCGGGAGTTGGTGAAGGACATTCGCGACCGGTTCCCGCAGGCGAAGTTGATCATGGGCGGCGAACACGTCACCGGGTTTCCCGAGTTGTCCCTGCAACAGGCGCCTTTAGACGCGGTGGTCCTGGGCGAAGGCGAAGAAATCATCGCCCGGCTGCTCGAGCACCTGAAGAAGGATTTGCCGCTTTCTGAGTTGGCCGGTGTTGCCTTTCGCACCGCCGATGGCAATATCCAGATCAACCCCCGGCACCGGCGTATCAAGGATATCGATTCCATCGGCTGGCCGGCGTGGGATTTGTTCGACATCCAACAATATAATGAAGTCAACCAGCCACATGGCGCCTCGCAGGGGCGCTTCATGCCGATGCTGGCGACGCGCGGATGCCCGTTCCAGTGCACCTTCTGCACCAGTCCCAACATGTGGACCACGGAATGGATCGCTCGCGACTACAAAAACGTGATCGACGAAATGCAGCACTATCAAAAACTTTACCGGACCTCCGATTTTCAATTCGAGGATTTGACGGCCATCGTGCGCAAGGACTGGATCATCGACTTTTGCGACGAGATTGTAGCGCGTGGCATGAAAGTCACGTTTCAGATGCCGTCAGGAACGCGCAGTGAGGCGATCGATGCTGAAGTCGCGCAGAAACTGAAAGCGGCGGGATGTCACGAGTTCGCGTTCGCGCCGGAGTCCGGCGATCCTCGAATTCTGAAAGCCATTAAAAAGAAAGTCAAACTTCCCGACATGTATGAATCCGCACGCAACGCCATGCATGCGGGAATCAATGTCGGCTGTTTTTTTATTATCGGTTTTCCGGAAGACACGTACCTGAGTGTTTTCAGAACCTATGGAGCCATGATTAAATGCGCCTGGAAGGGATTCACCAACGTCAACCTCAACGCCTACTCGCCGCAACCCAATACCGAGTCGTTTCAGGAGCTCCAGAAAAACGGCGTCATCACCGAACTGGACGACAAGTACCTGATGAGCCTATTCACCTTTCAGGATTTCGGCGCGAAGAAAACCTCATACAATCCGAAGTTCGGCGACTACGAACTGTCATTTATGGTGATCTTCGGACAGGGATTGTTCTATGTCTTTTATTTTCTGAGAAAACCGCGGAGAATATTAGAATTGCTGGTCGATCTGGTTTCCGATTCGGCCCGCAACAAGAGCAACAAGATGGCCAAATCCGCATTGAAAGATGCCTTTATGATTGTCAAATCGAGATTGGCCGGGGTGTTTAAATAATACGCACTTGAGGGAGAAAGAGGGATTTATTATTTAACGGCGATGAGAAAAGACTGTTTTCCCATAATCCGCCAAACCAGTGGCACTTTCAAATAAAGCCAGACCAGAACGGGATGCTGTGGAATACGGCTCTTGGTGGTGAAGGGCAGGAATCTGGGGATGACTTCTGAGATTTTAAAATTATGGATTTGCAATCCCTCAATCAGACTTTTTTCAGTAAGAGGCACATGATGATCAAAAAAATCCCAATATTCCCACCCGCAATAACGAATATTGGGTTGCAATATCATAAATTTTCCACCCTTTTTTAATATCCTGTGCACCTCCTGAAAAGTTTTTAATACTTCTTCTTTATTTCTCAAATGTTCCAGAAAGTTGCTGGCAAAAACGATATCCACCGAGGCATCGGACAAACAGGACATATGGGTGGAAGGGACATGGAATA
>JAPUGN010000054.1 GCA_027298165.1 Nitrospinota bacterium | reverse complement strand
AACCGAGGACAGGGCCTTGCCGCCATACACCGGCCTTTGCACGGTAATCCCGGTCCCTTCTATATAATCCAGACCGATACAATCGGTGGCCAATCCAGATCCCAGCATGGAAGCGAGTCCGCCGGCCAACTCCTTACCATGGTTGGTGGCCGCCAGCAACACCGCCAGCGGACCACCCTTCTTAATGCATTCCACCACAGTAGAGAGATAACGTGAGCTGGTATAGTTCTCCAGTTCGGGGTGGATCACCAAAAGAACCTGATCGACCCCCGACCGGACAACGATTTGCTGGGCCGGATCATTCGCCGCGGCGAGGAACAACGCTTGCACCTGGCCACCGGTTTTGGCGGCAAGACTGCGGGCGGCGTGCACCGCCTCCAGGCTTGCCGGCTTGACCCTGCCGCCGCCATGCTCTATCACCACCCAAATATCCTTGTAACCAGCCATCTCGCAACATAAATAGTCCGTTTGGGCTATCCATTAAAAGTAGGGGAATTTGCTCAGTGATCCATCAACGAGGTTCCTTCCGGAAGCAAGGAACCAGATGATCGACTGTTTATTTTTTCAAAGTGGCTTTCAGAGAAATCGCAGGTCCGGCCAGAGCTTTGGATACGGGGCAACCGTTTTTGGCGGCCTCGGCCTCTTCCTGGAATTTGGCCTCATCGATATCCGGAATGACCGCTTCACACACCAGATCGATTTTGGTAATGCCAAATCCGCCTTCCACGGCTTCCAGGGTTACCGTAGCTTTGGTCTCGACGCGGGTCGGATTAAACCCAGCCTTCCCGAGGCCCGCTGAGAATGCCATGGAATAGCACCCGGCATGGGCGGCGGCGAGCAATTCTTCGGGATTGGTTCCGGAACCGTCTTCAAAACGAGAAGGAAACGAATAGGCGCCCTCGTAGGCCCCGCTTCCCAGTTTCATGGTTCCCTTTCCCTCTTTTAAATTTCCTTCCCAACGGGCTTCAGAAGTTCTTGCAGGCATAATAATCCTCTCAAATTAAAAAGAGCCGGGAAGGCCTCCCGGGCTCATCAATTAGTAAATGAAATTACATCGGAAATTTCGGCATTAAAAAGTACCAGATTATCGGGGGTGGGACAAGCAGGAAAAGACCTTTTATCTTTTTAGGGAGGAGTCCTTACCGGAGCCGGTGCAGTGTTTGGATGGCCTCCAGGAGGTCACCCTTGGACACGGGTTTGATCAGGCACCGATCGAAATCGCCGGCCAGGAATAGCCGTCATTATCCTCTCCCGGGTCGCCGACCAAGGCGAATATGGGAGTTTTGGCGGCCGCTTGACGGGATTCCTTATTGCGGATTTCCATGGTGGCATCGACGCCATCGAGTTGCGGCAATTGAATATCCATCAGGATCAAATCATATCCGCCCTGATCATAACTTTCGAGAGCGGCCAGGCCGTCATGCACCACATGGACTTCATAGGGCCCTGCTTCTAAAAACTTTTCTATCAGGCGGCAGGTATCGGGACAATCGTCGACCACCAGAATTTTCATTTTGTGGGAGTTGCCGTTTGGCGTTTCGGCATCGGCGGGAGGGGAAACCGCGCTTCCGGCAGGTTGATCCTCCTCGACATCCTGATCGCTGACAGGCGTTTCGGTTAGCGTTGGTTGAGAAAGGCTCAACAGGGCGTCTTCCGTCTCTTCCATAGATCCTTTTTCAAAACGGATGCTGAACCCGAAGAGGGCTCCCACTTCCGGCCGGTTTTCGGCCCAGATGCGGCCGCCCATTTGTTCGACGAAACACTTGCAGATATAAAGACCCAGTCCGGTGCCGCCATAATTGCGCTCCACGTCGGGATCGCCCTGAGACAGGCGGTCGAACAGCGTATGGATATGATTTTCGGGCAGGCCGACGCCGCTGTCCTGGACCAGAAAGTTCAACGTGCATTCCGATCCTTCATCCGCCGCCAGCTGAACCTGCACCAGGACTTCGCCTTCATAGGTGAACTTGATGGCATTATTGATCAGGCTGATGAGAATTTGCTCCAGCCGCTTGATGTCGCCGATCAGATATTGCGGCACATCGGGATCGATCCGAACCGTCAGGGGGATTCCTTTTTCCTGTGCGGTGAGGTTGAGCAATTGCATGGTTTCACGCACCACTTCGTTCAGGTGAAAGGGCGATCAGGTCGGGTTGCAGAGTACCTTCCCGCAATCTGGCCACATCGATCACATGATTGAAAAGGTCGCTCAGCTTTCTGGCCGTCTTCCGGTAAAAATTAAAACCCAATCTTTGATTGGGATCGAGATGCGTCTGATCCAGCCAGTCGCCCAGCTGGTTAAGGGTGTGAACGGGGGCCTGAATTTCATCGCACATGCTGGTCAACAGATCAGCCTGAAAGTTTTTCGCGCGACGGTTCTGATCCAGCTGCTGATCCAGCGCCTTGACCTGCCGGAAATGGTCCTCCAATTCCTCCTTCTGTTCCCGGATCACCCGGCACAACTGGTCCATGACCAGGACCACCCGGTCGGTTCCAGGATATTTGGTGTGCAAGGAATTGATCTGCGCCTTCAACTCAGCCGGCAGTCCGGTATCTGATAAATCTTTTTTGAACACGTGCCACCACCTTATCTCTAAGCCCGATCCGGGCGTTTCCAGTCACAACCTTCTTATTGAGTTCTATAAACAAGCAATTTTATTGCCAAACCCTGACCGAACGATCGAGTATTCCATAACAACTTATTTTTTAAAAACATAAATTTTGCGGCTGAAAAATATGTCGTCTCAGCGGCCGGATCCTGCCAATAATTGGTACAACCTGTGACCAAAATTGTGACAATGACAATGTAAATAAAGGAACATGAAAATCAAAAACTGTGTAGATCTGTAACCCTGCCAATGTAAATTTGTAGGGGAGGGAAAGTTAAATTCGACGATGGGAGGAGCCCGGTCACTCAGGTGAGAAAGTACTGGCCGGTGGGTGTTTTAAAAATTTGATCGAGCGGTATGGATTCCTGCTTGATGAATCCCTTTTGCGCAAGCACGCCGCGTGACACCAGGTCCACCACCGCGCAAATGGAAGCGGCGGTGGTCCAGGCAATGGCCCGCCAAACCTGACCGTTGATCTTGAGCGGATAATAACT
>JAPUGN010000053.1 GCA_027298165.1 Nitrospinota bacterium | reverse complement strand
GGTTGCCGCGAACAACGCGGTGCCGCCGCCCACCAGCGCGATGATCATCATCGTCAACGGGGCCATGTTGAACAGGGCACTGCAGCGCACTAACATATATACGCCGGCGGTGACCATGGTCGCCGCATGGATGAGCGCGCTGACCGGGGTCGGTCCTTCCATCGCGTCGGGCAGCCAGGTGTACAGGGGAATCTGCGCCGATTTGCCGGTGGCGCCGATAAACAACGCAAGGGTGATCAGCGTGGCGGACTCGCCGCCGTAAATCAGCGTGGTCGGGGAGGCGGCCATCACCGTGCTGAAATCGAGGGTCCCGAACATCTTGAAGATACCGAAAATGCCCAGGAGAAACGCGAAGTCCCCTATGCGGTTGACGATGAACGCCTTGACGCCGGCGTCGCAGGCGGACTTCTTTTCAAAGTAGTAACCGATCAGGAAATAGGAACAGACGCCCACGCCCTCCCAGCCGATGAACATGACCAGAAAATTATTGCCCATGACCAGCACGAGCATGGAGAACAAAAAGAGATTCAGGTAAGCGAAGTAGCGGTAGTAGCTGTACTCCTCGCGCATGTATCCGATGGAGTAGATGTGGATGATGGAACCGACGCCGGTAACCACCATCATCATGACCAGCGACAGGGGATCGATCTGGAAACCGAAGTCGACGACGAAGTCGCCCGCCGCCATCCAGGTGAACAGGGATTGTTCGGGATAGGGGGTTCCCGCCGGATGGAAGAAGGTACTCACCAGCAGGATCAGGGTGACGCCAAAGGAAAGCACCGGTCCCGTGCAGGCCACCCAGCTGACTCGGTCTTTACCAATTTTGAGCCCGAAAAAACCGTTGATGATTGAACCGATCAACGGAAACAACGGCACCAGGAACGCCAGATTGACAAATGACATGAATTAGTTTCCTACCACTTCATCAGGTTAAGTTCATCCAGATTCACGGTCGGTTTGTTGCGGAACAGGGCGATAACGATCGCAAGACCGATCGACACCTCCGCCGCGGCCACGCAAATGACCATGAAACTGAAAATCTGACCGTCATGCTGATTCAAATAGCGGTCGAATGCGATCAGGGAAACATTGACCGCGTTCAGCATGATTTCGACGCACATGAACACCACAATGGCGTTGCGCCGTATCAGAACGCCCAGCACGCCGATGGAAAACAGCGTCGCACTGAAAATTAAATAATGTGAAAGAGGTACCATAGGGTTATCAGTCCACATTCGATTTCGCCAGGACCACCGCACCCACCATGGCTGCCAGCAGGAGTATGGAGGGGACCTCGAAGGGCAGAACAAAATCGGTGAAGAGGGCTGTCCCCACCATCTCAACGGTCCCGAATTCATCCGGAACTTTGGCCGGGGCATTGAATTCCGCGCCCGCAGTGATATTGACAATCTTGTACAACACGCCGACCATCAGCGCGCCGGCCAAACTGGAGAGCCAGACATTGCGTTCCCGCACTTTCCAGACCTTGTCATCGTCCTTCAGGTTCAGAAGCATGATGACAAACATGAACAGAACCATGATGGCCCCGGCATAGATGAGGATCTGTAGGATGGCCAGAAAGTGGGCCTGCAGAAGAACGAACACACCGGCAAGACCCAGCATCATGCCAATCAGGCACACCGCGGACCCGATGGGGCTCTTGTTGAAGACCACCCCCATTGCGAGGCCGACGCTGACCAGCGCCAGAGGATAAAAAATCAGTAGTTCCATTTTCCGTACATGTTGCGACAGAACTCCATGCGGTCTTTCAGTTCCGAAACCGGGACCAGCAGTTGTTCCATGTTATATTTCATTTTTTTGCGGTCGAGCATGGTGATGTCATACTGATCACTCATATAAATCGCTTCCTCAGGACAGGCTTCTTCGCAAAACCCGCAGAAGATGCAGACCGCGTAATCGATGGTGAACTCGATGGGATACCGTTCCATCTCGTTTTGCTTTCCGCTGTTTTCACCGGGAACGATGTCGATGCAGTACGCGGGACAGGCGATCTCGCACAGCCCGCAGGCCACGCAGTTCGGCTGGTTATTCTCATTCAAGGCCAGAACCGGCCGCCCCCGGTAGGCGATGGGAAACTGTACCGTTTCTTCCGGGTAATACACGGTGAAAATTTCCCGCTCCTTTTTCTTTCCGAGAAAGAACGGGACAAATCCAAACATATTTTTAAAGAAATGGCGTGATGTGATCAGCATACCCGTGAGGATTGCCGGGATATATGATCGCTCCCACCACGTCATTTTCACGTTTCGGTTAACGTAGTAAGCCATGATGCGACTCCTAATTCAAAGCCAGGATGACGATCCCCGTTATCAAGACATTCGCCAGTGACAACGGCAATAGAATCTTCCATCCCAGTTTCATGATCTGGTCATAGCGGAACCTCGGAAGGGTCCAGCGAACGACCATTTGCATAAAAATCAAAAATGTCACCTTGCCGAAGAACACGCCGACATGGATGAGCATAACCGCCAAATTAGCGAAACTGTCGCCCAGAAAATCAAACATGGACAGGAGGGTGGCCGTGCTCAGAAACGGAATATGCCATGCTCCGAAAAACAGAATGGTGATGATGGCGCCGATGGTCACCATTTCGATGAATTCGGCCATGAAGAACATACCGAACTTGATTCCGCTGTATTCGGTAAAATATCCCGCGACGAGTTCCGACTCGGCTTCCGGGGCATCGAATGGAACGCGTTTGTTTTCGGCGATAGCCGATGCGAAAAACATGATAAATCCCAGGGGCTGTAGAAAAATGCCCCAGCGGAAGAAACTTTCCTGCGCCGCGCCGATTTGGGTCAACTGCATGGAACCGTATACCATCAATACGCCGATGATGGTCAGACCCATCGTCACTTCGTAAGAAATCATCTGCGAAGCGGTGCGCATGGAACCTAAAAGGGACCAGTTGTTGTTGGAGCTCCAGCCGGCGACGACGTAACCATAGGTGGCCAGGGACGCGATGGCAAATACGAACAGCAGACCGACGTCGAGATCGGAGATCACCAGGTTCACTTCCTGGCCCCACAGGGTGTATTGGCCGCCGAACGGAATCACGGCAAAGGTCAGCAGGGCCGGGACCAGGGCGATGATGGGAGCCAGGGTGTGCAGGGCCCGATTGGCGCCCTGAGGAATGAAATCTTCCTTGGTAAACATTTTGACGGCGTCGGAAATGATGTGAAACAGGCCCAGGGCGGTAAACCCGAGGATATCGGCACGATTGGCGCCGACCCGGTCCTGCATGAGGGCGCTCTGCTTGCGCTCCACCCAGGTCAGCACGGGGGCAAAAAAGCCGACGGTGATCGCCAGAATGAATATGATTTTGACCATCGTGATGGCCAGGTCAATCCACATGATAATTTATCCGAACCTCAGTTCATCGGGCCGATCAACGGTTGCCGTTTATTGATGGGATAATCCTTGCGCAGGGGATGGCCCTTGAACCCTTCATAAAGCAATATCCTTTTCAGGTTGGGATGCCCTTTGAATTTAACGCCGTAAAGGTCCCAGACCTCCCGCTCGAACCAATTGGCCGATTTGTACAAGGGCACCAGGGAATCCACGGTACAGTCGGTTTCGCTCACCGGGACCTTGATCCGTACCCGATGGTTGTTCTTCAAGGAATAAAAGTGATAGACCACCTCGAAGCGTACCGGTTTGCGGTCCATATAATCGACTGCGGTCAGATCCATCAGAAAGCCCATGTCGAGGGAGGGGTCGTCCCTCACGAACTTCACGATCTCGACGATCTTGTCCTTGGACACGGTCACCGTCTGGTCTCCGCGAAAGTTATGATCTTCGAGGACCGCGTCTCCGAACCGGTCCTTTATTTTCTGGATGATGTTGGTATCACTCATGGCTGATTCAATGACCGATCACTCCCAGTCGAGTCCTCCTCGGATCCAGACATACATCAACCCCACACCGAGGATGACAAGAAACACGGTCATTTCGATCAGACCGAACAAGCCGAGCTTTTTATAGATGATGGCCCAGGGGAACAGGAATACCACTTCAACATCGAACAGGATAAAAAGCACCGCCACCAGGTAGAACTTGACTGAGAATCGTTGGTAGGGAGAAACAATCGGGGATTCGCCGCACTCGAACGGCTCCATTTTGTCGGGGAATTCTCGTTTGGGACCTAACAGGGAGCCGGCCACCACCATTCCTACGGCGATTACCGTAGAAATCAGCAAAAGAATGGCCGCGCCTGTATAGGATGCCAGCATGCATGTGCTCCGTTAAGTTCCCAACCTAATATACAGGAAATGACCCCTCGGGGAACCCGTTAAAACGTTCCCGGTTCGGCCCCGGATTGGGCGCCTAAGGCGCGCCGGGAAACCCCCATATAATCTTTAAAAACAATTAGTTAATATGTTTTCTTGGAGGGGTAAAAATCCCTGAATTGACCCGCAAAATAGTGACGGGGGATACTACTCTATGGGGGTGTGGTTGTCAATCAAAAAGCGCCAAAAACAACCTCTTTTGAAGGAGTTCGGACCCGATGGCAGGGTATGTGGGAGACCTCCAGGGGCCGGGGCGCATCGGATTCTAACCGGTCCTTCTGCGGGGCTGAATTTCGGTATGGTAAATACTTAGCGCTTTGTGTATTATCCTGTTGCCATATGGGACTTTGTGAGGAAAGCGATGATTCGTTTCGGGAGGTTTCGAGGGGGGATGTTGAGGGCAGGGGTTCTGGGCTTGATGGGGGTTCTGTGTGGGTCGGTTCCGGCCCTGGCCGAAGAGTCTGAAGGGCAATGCTTTGAGCGAAGTTACACGATTAATGGGACTATGGAAAACGATTTGTGGGGGAGTGGCTCCGACCAGCATTTCACTCATGGCAGTCGGCTTTCGTTTGTCCAATCCAAAACACCGGTGGACGGGCCTTGTCCCGATAAGAATAAGGAATCGGGTGGGTTTGATTACATCCGAGACCCTCTCAATCGCCTGCTCGGGTGGAACATTCCCCTGATCGGGAAAATTCCTACCCGGCAAATCAGTTTCATACTGGGACAAAACATCTTTACGCCCGAGGACATCACCAATCCAAACCTGATTGTGAACGACCGGCCCAATGCCGGCTGGCTGTATTTTGGCATCGGCCTAATCAAGATAAAAAAAGAAGAAGAAGGGGAATTAATCTACTTCGACACTTTTGAATTGGATGTGGGTATTGTGGGGCCGGGTTCGTATGCGGAAGATATCCAAATCTGGTGGCACGCCAATATGTCCGACTCACCGCGGCCGGAAGGCTGGCGGCATCAACTCAAAAACGAGGTGGGCTTTGTATTGAATTATGAAAAAAAATTGCGCCAACCCTGGATCAAGAATGGCCTGTTGCGCCTGCAGCTGGATTTCATGCCGAGTGCGGGCCTTGCTTTGGGAACGGTCTATACCTATGCGTCCGCTGGGTTGATGTGGCGGCTGGGGTGGAATCTGAAATCGGATTTCGGTCCGCCGCGCATCCGGCCCGGCGCCCAGGGGTCCGACTTTTCCCCGTTCATTAAAGACCATCCGGTCACGTTTTATGTCTATGCCGGGGGGGAGGGCCGCGTCATGGGGGTTAATATTTTTCTCGACGGCAATACCTTCACCGAAAGCCATCAGGTCGACAAAAAAATATTCGTCGGAGACGCCCATTTTGGTGTAGTGCTGGTCCATCATTGGTTCCGCCTGTCATTTTCCCAGGTGTTCCGCTCGACCGAATTCAACGGCCAGAAGGAAAAAAGCGAATTCGGTTCCATCAACGGATCGATCACCTGGAAATGGTAACGGCACAAAAAAACCCACCCCGGAGATCCGAGGTGGGTTTTGAATCAATAACCCGGCGTTGACCTACTCTCCCACACAGTCTCCCGTGCAGTACCATCGGCGCTGGAGGGCTTAACTACCGTGTTCGGAATGGGAACGGGTGTGGCCCCTCCGCTAACAAGACCGGGAAAAAACTTTTCATTTGAAATCACCCTTCGACCAGCATTGGGTGACCGGGGGAATCCCCCCCCATCCCCCTTGTAAAGGGGGAGAATTAAGTGTCAATCGACCATCGTAGTAAAGTAACTGAAGGAGTGGGTGGAGGGACTCCACCCTCTCCAGGAATTTTTTAAGGTCAAGCCTCGCGACTGATTAGTACCGGTTAGCTGAACACATTACTGTGCTTACACACCCGGCCTATCGACCTCGTAGTCTACAAGGACTCTACTATTTCCCCGAAGGGAAAAGAGAGATCTTGTTTTGGGGTTGGCTTCCCGCTTAGATGCTTTCAGCGGTTATCCTTTCCAGACGTAGCTACCTGGCAATGCATCTGGCGACACAACCAGAACACTAGAGGTCTGTCCACTCCGGTCCTCTCGTACT